>JBNKKA010000035.1:0-29632 GCA_050291585.1 Desulfobacteraceae bacterium | reverse complement strand
GGTAGGTGCCGGGGGTGGAGAATGTTGAGAAATCGACACGCCATACATCCGAGCGGGTCAAATTATACCAGCCGACATCGCTTCCACCGGCCATCCAGAATTCGACGGCGCCGACCTGCGTTGAAACCTTTGTGGCGACATTGAAAAGATAAACAGGGTTGCCCTGAAATGAGGCATAGTTTCGTGCCCCGCCGCTTCCCATCCAATAGTAAAGATCCGCGGCTTTATGCGATGCCTCGGGTGCATAGCCCACCAGATTGATATGGATAGCTTCTGATCGGCTTTGATAGATATCGAAAGTCATCGAAACCGAGGCAGTGTCACTGTGCGTGGCTGGATCAATAGCCAGCGTATAGGTCGCCCCTTGCTGCAAAGAGATGGGCAGCGCTAAATAGATCCAATGGTCATACGTATATTCGTAGATATAATCGCTGCCGGACCAGCCCAACTGGGCGTGACCGCTCAATTTCTTCTTGCGGTAGCAGCGCTGCGGATTTTGTCCCGAGCCGCTGTAATTCGAATCGTCCGAAGATGTTATCGTCCAATTGCCGGTTTGAAGTGCGGCACCGGTATCCAGTTCAGGGGTGTATCGAATGATCTCTTCACCGGTGTCGCCTTCATGGTGAATCACGTCGCCATCCGACAGGTGTACGATGAAATAATCTTTATCAAGAACACCCACCTCGACAAGTTTCGCCGCCTGGACCTTGTCGATAGTGGTGCAAGAAATAAGAAACAGAAGCCATATAAGAAAATGAAATCCATTCGCTCGCCGCATCAAATCCCTCCTGCTTCAAGTACCGATCGCGTTGCTGGTCTTTTCTTTTACGGTATGATGATCGTCCCTCAACGTCCTTCTAATGTCGTGTCCCGGAAGTTGGGCTAAAATTAATTGTTCATTTCGAGTGCCTTTTTTCTTTAAGTCATTCCGGCTTACGCCGGAGTGACATTAATTTTTGAAGTTATTTGTTGGATATAACACTACCGATATAGATTTATGGACCAAAAGAGCAGGTTCCATGCCAAATTTCTGATGTCACAGGTGCCTGAATTTCTAAACAAAATAAAAGTGATTGAATGACATAGGGCAAATGGTGTGAAAAAACTGGATCCGTGTGAAAAAATCGGCGCCCCCGCCGGTGACATGTCGAATCGACGTTGGCACCTGCGTTCAGATGGATACGATGACACACGGGGGGGAGCGGTGAGAAAAGGATCCTGCACAGGATATTATAGGTTAAGGTAGGTGTTTGATAAGAGAGGCAAGCATGCAAAAATCAGAGGTTGTCCGGGCCCGTATCCCGGCGTCCCTTAAACAGGAATTCGAGACCGCTGCCGCCGCCCGCGGCTGGAGCCTGAGTCACGCCATCCGTCAGCTCATGCAGCAATATGTCGCCCAGGAAAAAGAGCGTGATCACCGCCGCACTGAAACCCTGGAAGCGCTCGCCGATGTCGAGGCCGGGCGTGTGGTTGAGGGAGAAAGGGTGATGGTCTGGCTGGACAGCTGGGGCAGCGATGATGAGTTGGCACCGCCTCCACAATGCGGCCACATTGCCTAGTGTGGATCCAGGGCTTCCAGCGCCTCCCAGCGGGCATAGACCGTTGCGATGGCCGCTTCCAACTCTTCGAGACGCTGTTTCGCTGCGGTGATGGCGCCCTTCTCCTGCTGGTAGAAGCGCTCCGCCGACATGGCGTCGAAGAGGGCCTGCTGTTCGGCCTCAAGGGCTTCGATCTGGGCGGGCAGCTCGGCCAGCTCGTGCTCCTCGGTGAAGGTGCGTTTGGTCCGCTTTGCTCTGACTTTGATTGATTTGGGCTTGGCCACCGGTTTGCGGTCCGCCGGTGTTTTCTCCGTCTGAGGTTGGGGGCGCTGGGCCAGCCAGTCGTCGTAGCCGCCGGCGTAGGCCGTCACCTGCCCCTCGCCTTCGAAGACCAGGGTGCGCGTGACCACGTGGTTGAGAAAGGCACGGTCGTGGCTCACCAGGAGCAGGGTGCCACTGTAGTCCAGGAGGACCTCCTCGAGGAGCTCCAGAGTTTCCACATCCAGATCGTTGGTGGGCTCGTCCAGGATCAGCACGTTGGCCGGCCGAATGAGGAGCTTGGCCAGCATGAGGCGGTTCTTCTCTCCCCCGGAGAGGACATATACCGGGGTGCGGCAGCGTTGGGGCGAGAAGAGAAAATCCTGCAGATAGCTGATGGTGTGCCGCCGCTGCCCGTCGAATTCGATGAAATCGTTGCCTTCGCCGATATTCTCCTGGACGGTCTTGTTTTCATCCAGCTGGGCCCGCAGCTGATCGAAGTAGACCACCTCCAGGTGGGTGCCATGGCGCACGCTGCCAGCGTCCGGAGCGAGTTCTTTGAGGAGCAGTTTGATCAGGGTGGTCTTCCCCACCCCGTTGGGTCCCATGAGGCCCACCTTGTCCCCGCGCATGATGACGGTGGACAGATCCGCGACGATGGGTCGCTCCGGGTGGGCGAAGCTCAGGTTGCGCGCTTGGATCACCAGCTTGCCGGTGCGTTCGGCCTCCTGGACGCGCAGACGCACATTGCCGCTTTTGCTGCGTCGCTCGCGGTAGGCGGCGCGCATCTTCTCCAGGGCGCGCACGCGCCCCTCGTTGCGGGTGCGGCGGGCTTTGATGCCCTGGCGGATCCAGGCCTCCTCCTGGGAGAGCTTTTTGTCAAAACGGGCGTTTTGTTTGACCTCGGCGGCCAGATCCTCCTCCCGGCGTTTCAAATAGGTGGCGTAGTTACAGGCGTAGCTGACGGTGCGCCCTCTATCCAGTTCGATGATGCGGTTGGCCACCTTGCGCAGAAAGGCGCGGTCGTGGGTCACGAAGAGGAGGGTTTTCACCTGTTTGCGGAGGAAATCCTCCAGCCAGAGGATCGCTTCGATGTCCAAGTGGTTGGTGGGTTCATCCAGGAGGAGGAGATCGGGGTTCTTCACCAGGGCGCGGGCAAAGAGGGTGCGCCGCTTCATTCCGGCGCTGAGGCTGGCGAAAGGTGCTTCGGGGTCCAGGCGGGTCTGGGAGAGGACGCTCTCTACCCGACGCTGCTGGGCCCAGCCGTCGCCCTGCTCCAGCTGGCGTTGGAGACTGTCTCGCTCCCGGCGAATCTCGCTGGTCTCCTGCTCGGGGTTCAGCTGGCAGAGGCGGTGATAGGCCACCAGGGCCCGTCCTGGCGGCCCCAGGCCTTCGGCGACGATATCGAACAGGGAGTGTTCGGCGACCGAACCTTCAGCGCTGGCGGGAACATCCTGTTCGAGGAGCCCCACCCGGACACCCTGCTGGCGCCACACCTCGCCGGCGTCGGGCTGCAGCTCACCGGCCAGAAGCTTGAGCAGGGAGGACTTACCCGCGCCGTTGCGTCCCAAAAGACAGACCCGCTCACCGACTTCGATCTGCAGGTTGATCTTTTCCAGGAGGGGGGGATGGTCGAATCCCCAGGTGAGGTCACGCACGCCCATTAGCGCCATTGTGAGACCCCCGGATCCCATGAACCGCAAGGGTGAAATTCCAGGTTGCGCGCATACTTCAACAGTTTCCCCTCAAAGTGGGGGGCTATCTCAAAACAAGTCATACTTCACCACCCGTCCATCGAGCTCCGCGTTGCGCAGGGGCTTTTTCCAGGTCGGCTTGAGGCCGATTTTTTTGATCAGCTCGCGGTTGCCGAAATAGACGTAGGCCGAGGACCCCTTGCAGCGCTGTTTGAGCCAGTCGCCAAAAGCCTTGTAGAAAGGGCCGAGATCCGTAGCGCTTTCCAAGCGTAGGCCGTAGGGGGGATTGCAGATCACCACCCCGCCGCGGACCCCTTCGTGGTCGCGGAAGTCTTTGCGGTAGAGATTGATCTGGCGGCCGCCGGGAAGGCAGCGGCAATTGGTACGGGCCGCCTTGACGGCGCGCTGGTCGGTGTCGCTGCCCGACACCAGGCCGGTGGTGAGGGGGTCGATGGCACCATCGGCCTTGGCCTTGACCCGTTTCCACAGCGGCGCGTCATAGTCCGGCAGAAAGTGTAAGCCGCCAGCGCCACGCAGAAAGCCCGCCGGCACACGGCAGCTGTGCATGAGGGCCTCGCACAGGAGGGTACCCGACCCGCACATGGGGTCGTGCAGGGGGCTGTCCCCCCGCCACCCCGACAGGGAGATCATGGCGGCAGCCACAACCTCCTGAATGGGGGCGATGACGGACTGTTTGCGGTAGCCCCGGCGGTGCAGGGCACCTCCGCCCAGGTCCAGGCTGATGGTGCCCTGCCCTTTGTGGATGTATAGGTTGAGCCAGATGTCGGCGTGGCGGCGGTCCACGTTGGGGCGTTCCCCTGTGCGGCGCCGAAAATGGTCGGCGATGGCATCCTTGAGACATTGGCTGGCGAAATGAGAGTTGCTGAAACCGGGGGTCTCGACCACATTGGAAAAGATGGCGAAGGTCTGGCTCAGGGAGAAGAAGGTGTCCCAGGGGATCTGCCGGCCGGCGGCGTAAAGGTCATCACGGTGGTCACAGCGAAAGGTGGTTAGAGGGGCGAGCAGACGGTTGAGCAGGCGCGCCTGGTAGGCGATGGCATAGATCTTTGGGGGGGTGGCACTGAAGCTCAGGCTGCGGCCGAGGGTTTCGATATTGCGGGCCCCTAAAGCGTCGAGCTCGGCCGTGGCCAGCTCCGCCATGCCGGCGGGGATCTGGGCCACGTAGCGCTGATCCTTCTGATACAGATAACGGGTCATGACTTGCTTCCAATCGGGTTGAATATGCTAATGGCAGAACACATCATGTGTACGCGCCAAACTGAGGGCCGATTGTAAGGGATCTGGGATGGATGTCAACCTGGGGAGGCTGCCAGGCCCTCGAAGCCCAGCGTTTTGAAACAGACCTGTCGACATCGATACCGATTTGGTAGATAATGGCCCCTCCCTGCGGGCCGCGAGGGCGCGCAAGGCTAAGGCCAGACTAACTAGTAGGACTAACGAGCCAAGGAGACGATATGCCATTTGTAAACATCAAGGTAACCGACGATGGTGTTACACCCGAGCAGAAGGCGCAGCTCATCCAGGGCGCCACCGATCTGCTGGTGCGCGTGCTGGGGAAAAACCCCGCCACGACGGTGGTGGTTATCGAGGAGGTCTCCACCGACAACTGGGGCATCGGTGGCGAAAGTGTGAGCGCGCTACGCGCACGGGAGCGATGAGCCTTTGCGGATCTCAATCAATTCCGTCGAGTGATATGAGATGATCCGTCCCGCCAGAAGAGAAGAGGCCGAGCGCCTCACAGAGATCTCCTGCGCATCAGAGATGGCCTAAAAAGTAATTCATCTGCTTGTACCACCAGGGCCAGTCGTGGTTGACGTCGTGGCCCCAGATGTCGATCCAGGCGGGGATCCCCTTGGCCTGCAGGATCTGTTCGAGGTCGCGGGTGTCGGCGAGGGCCTCTTCATCCCAGGCGCCCCGGCCGCAGCAGATCACGATTCGGCTGCGGCGGTAGGCTTCCAAGGTGGCGCCATCACTGACACCCGGCAGGTAGGCTCGGGGGGAGTTGAAGTAGACGGGTTCAAGCTCGTGGCTCTGTAAACCGAATTCGGGGCGATCCAGGCGGTAGAGGCCGCTCAGGGCGAGGGTGCCGCCGAAAAGATCGGGGTGTTTGAAGAAGAAGTTGACCGCGTGATAGGCGCCCATAGAGCAGCCGTTGGTCAGAATCTTCGCCTGGGGATCCTTGCAATGGTCACGGATAAAGGGCACCACTTCGCCGGTGACGTAGCCGTCGTAGGCCTCGTGGCGGGCGTTGCGCTCCGCCGGCGCCACCCCGAAGTCGTACCACGATTCGGCGTCGATGCTGTCCACGCAGAAGAGTTTGATATGCCCGGCGTTGATGTGGTCGGCGATGGCGTCGATCATCCCCAAGCCTTCATAGTCGAAATAGCGCCCCCGCGAACAGGGGAAGACGATCAGGGGTTGCCCCCAGTGACCGTAAACCTTAAGGGCCATCTCACGCTGCAGGTGGGCGCTGTGCCAACGGTGTTCTTCGATGTGCATCGGTTCTTCTCTTTCTCAGGTCGTGGCGTGGATAAAGTCGGTTATCGCTTCACACCGTTCCATCTCCCCTGAACGGAAGATATAGCCCACATCCCCCAGGGCGCTGCTGAAGACTCCTGGCACGCTGACCACGTTGACGATCTCGGCATTGAAGCGCGCCATGATCTCCGCGTGGCTGTTCCGGTAAGGGAGACCGTTTTTACGGCTGGCATAGGTGCAGTGGTACTTGCGCGCATAGTCCAATGCCCGCTCGTCATGGACCAGAAGACGGGCCCAGGCGCGGTAGATGTCGATGTCGCAGGCGTAGTTGAACATATCGGTGGTGAACCCCCCCGGTGGACGCATATTGATCTCCAAGCCCACATAGTCGTCGCCCCCCTGATGGAAGAATTCGATGTGAAAAAAACGCTCGCGCGCCTCGAAGGCCTCGACACAGCGACGCCCCAACTCCTCCAGGCGGGGGGGGATGTCGCGTAGGGAGGTGTAGCTGATGTGGCGGCCCTCGTTGACTGTCTCCATGATGCCCTGGCTGAAGGTGTGGGCCGTGGCGAAAACCAGGTTGCCGTCACGATCGCTCAAGCCATCGAAGCTGACGATGGTGCCGCTCACAAAGCCTTCCAGAATATAGTCCGCCGGCAGGGGCGCTTCGAACAGGGCCGCAAGATCGGCGTCCGAGTCCAGGCGGAAGGTGTCCAGGGCCCCCACCCCGGCATCGGGCTTAGCCACCACCGGGTAACCGGTCTCGGCGGTCAATTCGCGGGCCTCGGCCAGGGTGTGGACCACCCGTCCCGGGGCCACCGCCACCCCCGCCTGGCGAAACCGCTTTTTCATCTCCGACTTACGCCGTATGGCGTCGATCTGATGGCCGCGGATGCCCATGATGTTGAAGTCGTCGCGCAGGCGCGCCTCGGTGGCCAGCCAGTGCTCGTTGAGGGAGTCGCAACGGTCGATCTTGCCATGCTTGTGGGTGAAGTACCCCAGGGCCCGCAACAGCTGATCATAATCGTGCATATCGTCCACGCGATAGTACTCGGTGAGCGCGTCGCGGACGGCAGGGTTGAGCGTCTCGTAAGGGGCATCGGAAATACCCAGCACCGTGGCGCCGGCGGCCCTGAGCTGGACGCAGAAGGCTCCATAGTGCTCGGGAAAGTGGGGGGACAGGAAAACGATATTCATGGGAGTCCTCTTGTGTGCCGCTTCTAATAGGGGTTCTCAACACCGGATTTTGCTGCCGGAGCGCCTTAAATCCATACAATGCGACGGTTTCCCTTTCTGTCAACCGCTAGATCTGGCCGTTTGGAAAAATCGGTTTGCGATGACCCTGTTTTCAGGATGTGGGCTTGTGGTTCATCACCAGAAAAGGCGCATGATTGGAGGTGAAGTGGGGGGGGTCTTTGAGGAGGATCTTGCGGATGGGAGCGGGTTTTTTAAAGACACTGTCCAGGAAGCGGCGCACCTGGTGGCGCTGCCAGCCGTGGGGATGCTCGAAGTCGGCGTATAAAGAGAGGTCGCCGGGGTAGAAGCATTGGGTCTTGAGGCTCTGGGCCTCGGGGCTGTAGGCCGGCAGGTTGAAGACCGCCAGGTTGAGATAGTCGATGGCGTCGCTGTGGGCCAGAGTCCAGTCCAGGGTGCGGCGGGCGGCGGCTTCGGTTTCAGCCGGGGTGCCGAAGAGCAAGTAGGCATAGACCTTTATTCCGGCGGCCTTGAGGGTGTTTAGGACCTGTGAGACCATCTCCACCCGGGTCCCTTTGTGGAGGGCGTCCAGAACGGCCTGGTCTCCGGATTCGATGCCAAGTTTGAGCATCACACAGCCGGATCGTCTTAACCCCCGCACGAATTCTGGATCGGCCAGGTGACCGGTGATGCGGGCGAAGCCGTACCAGGGAGCGCCGGGCGGGTGGTCGATGATTTGCTCCAGAAAGCGCGGCGCCAGGGCGTCGTCCAGGAAGTGAACCAAGCCGTAGCCCATCTCTTCAGTCAGCCGTTTCAGATCTTTTCGGATGAAGTCGCCCGGCAGGGGGCGATAGGGTTGCCCTTCGGCCTTTTCCGGGCAGAAGGCGCACTTCCGCCACCAGCAGCCGTTGGCGGTACTATAAGGCAGGACCCGTAAGGGGGCTAAGTAGTCGTCCAGGGGAACGGCCTTGGGGGCGAATTGTGATGGCGGTTTTCCGGGCAGCTGGCCCGGAGCGCAGAGGGACAGCAGGAAATCTTCTCCCGGTCCTTTGATGAGATCGTCCACCAGGCCCTTGAATGGGTTGCCCAGGCCAGGGATTTGGCGCCAGGAAGTGATCAACCCGCCGCCCATTACGATGTGGATCCGGGGCGCATGCTGTCGCAGCCAGCCGGCCATGGCGAAGGCGCATAGGGCCTGGCTCATGAAGTTCACCGAGAGGCCCACGATATCTGGGGGAAAGCTTTCCAGGATGGCGATCAGGCGGGCGTTGAAGCTGAGGTAGAAGGGGTTGTCCTCGTAATTTTCTGCGGCCCGTAGCAGATCGGCGCTACGCACCGGCATCAGTTCCGGATCCTGGTAATTGGCTAAACCGATGCGGCCGCGGAAGCAGGTGGCGCTCGCTTCACCCGCCGCCTGGAGCAGGCGGTTAATGTCGGCCACCACCTGACGATAGCGGTCCATATGGGTATAGAGAGTGGGGCTGCGCAGGGCGGTCAGATGCTGCTCGCGCTTTCGCGATGCTCGGCGGGTCCAGGTATCTGCGGTCTCGAAGGGGTGTTCCAGCAGGTCGAGGATGCCGGTCAAGCTGGCGTCGAAAACCCGGCACGGGACATCCGCGCTCTGGAGTGCGGAAGTCAGACGGGCCACTCCGGCGGGGGGTTCGCAGGGTTTCGCAACCGGGGGGTGGATGAGGAGGATGGGGCGCTTTGGGGTCATGGATCTTTTCTTTACCCTTTATTGGGTTGCATGTGAACACCTGCCCAAGGCGGCAACTATAGCCTTTTTGATTTCAAAACACCATTTACCCGTGTTCTTGAATATCCACCATCTGAGCATACACCCAGGCGCCTACCCGTCGGCACAGGGCGACCCCTTGGGAGGCATCTGCCAACCCTGTGGTCATCACCACGGCGATGGCTGAGGCTCCTTGCCGAAAAATGATGCCTGCGTCGTGCTCGGTATCATCCAACTCACCGGTTTTGTGGGCCACAACGGTATCGGCAGGCAGATCCTTGGGTAGCTTATGGTTGATCGCCTGGTTTTTGAGAACAGTCAAAGTGGCGGCGGCTGCCGAGGCAAGATGGGCCGGCGGAGCCTTGAGCAACTGGAAGAGGCGCAGCATATCTTCCGGGCGGGTCCAGTTGTCGCGTCCCTGAACGCGTGCCACGGTGTCCATCAGTTTGCGTTCCAAGGTGGTCGCGGAGAGCCCTAATCGTTGGATCAAGCTGTTGATTTTATCCAGTCCGAGGATGTCGATGAGAATATTTGTGGCGGTGTTATCGCTGAGGGTTAGCATCCACTCGGCGATGGTCCCCAAAGGATATTGACGGCCAGGGGCCTCGTGCTGCAGGCGGCCGCATCCGCCCACCATATCTTTTGCCTGCAGAACGATGCGCTGGTCTGAGCAGATTGATGATTCTTCACAGGCCCGCCGATAGCAGAGAAAAATGGGCAGTTTGATTAAGCTGGCTGCGGGAAAGCGTTCTTCTGAGTTGTGGCGCAGGATGCGACCGTCCCCAAAATCGAGGCAGATGCCAACGTTGCCGGCGATCGTTTTTAACCAAAAATCAATGTAGATCTCCGCCATTTTTTCTCCAATTATATTTGACCCGGCTGTTTGACTCTGGCTACTAAGGACTCTGGATTTACTTCTTTTTCAAAGCAAGGCGCCCATGTTCGATCTTATCATTGAAAACGCCCGTATCATAGACGGCAGCGGAGATCCTAGCTGGTCGGGTGCCGTTGCCGTTCAGGCGGGCCGGATTGCCGTCGTTGCGCCTCGGATCGCGGCCGAAGCTCAGGAGCGCATCGATGCCCATGGGCGGTGTCTGTCTCCTGGCTTCATCGATATCCACGCCCACAGCGATCTGCTCCATCTATACGCGCCTGAGACGGAGATGAAGCTGCGCCAGGGGGTCTGCCTGGAGGTGGTGGGCAATTGCGGCGAGTCCCTGGCGCCGGCTTCGGCAGATTCACAGCATCATCTGAGAGCGCATTTTACCGGGGCCAGCGTATTCCCCACCCCCATGGATTTTCAGCGCTATGTTCAGATGGTGAACAACGCCCAACCCTACCTGAATGTCCTCTCCCATGTGGGGCACACTGCGCTGCGACTACTGACCATGGGTCCCGCTGCGGGGCGACCGACACCGGAGCAGCTGAGGAGTATGTGTACGGCCCTGGACACCTCACTAGGCGCAGGCGCCGCAGGCCTCTCCACCGGCCTTTACTACCCGCCCTCGGCCTATGCCGAGGCGGCCGAGCTGGCTGCCCTTCTGAAAGTAGTGGCCAGCCACAACCGTTTCCACACCAGCCATATTCGCAACGAAGCCGAAGATATTATAGCCTCTCTGGAGGAGGTGGTCGCGGTTGGATTGAAGACCGGAGCAGCCACCCATGTGGCCCACCTCAAGATCGCCGGTCGGCGCAATTGGGACCAGGTTGAAAGCGTCATCACCCTCTTGGAAGAGGGGCGCCGCAAGGGCCTCGATCTCACCGCCGACGTTTACCCTTACCAGCACTCGGCCACCACCATCATGGCCCTGATCCCCCCGTGGGCCCAGGCCGGAGGTGTCGAAGGCCTCTTGGATCGCCTGGGGAACCCTCACCAGCGCGACAAGATCGTCGGGCAGATGAACGACGGCCTACCCGGTTGGGAGAACATGGCCCACAATGCCGGGTGGGCGGGGATCACCATCGCCCATATGCCCGGCGGCGGTGACCCGGCGTGGGTGGGGGCCAGCCTCGAAGCCGCCGCCGACCAGGCCGGGCTGGGTCCGGCCGCCTTCACCCTAGAGCTTATCCGCAGCACCGCCGGACAGGTGGGTGTCATTGCTGCCACCATGTCCGAAGCGGTCGTGGCCCGTTTCCTGGCCCTGTCCTTCGTTATGATCGGATCCGACGGGGAGCCCAACTCTGGTCTGCCCCATCCCCGTCTATACGGGACCTTTCCGCGGGTGCTGGCCCGCTTCGTGCGCGAGCTGGGGGTCATCGACCTGGAAATCGCCGTGGCCAAGATGACGGCCCTGCCGGCCCGTCGCCTGGGGCTGAAGGATCGAGGGCGGATCGCCACTGGCATGCGGGCAGATTTAGTCCTATTTGATTCGGATCAGGTGAGTGACACGGCCACTTTTGAAGAACCGCGCCAGGCACCCATGGGCATCGAACAAGTGTATGTCGACGGTCACTGTGTGCTGGCTGAAAAACGGGTGCCGGAGGTGCGCCACGGGCACTACCTCGATGCTTGACCCTATGGGGTTGATTCAAGGGGATAGCGTATATCTGTTCGCTCCCAGGAAGTCCGCATGCAGATCGGCGCGGTAATCCGGGTCGTCGGGATCCAAGCTGTTCCGGCGTAGATCCCAGGAGGTGCCGTTAGCGTGCAGAAAGGCGCCGTCCCCCAGGCTGAGAGCCACATGGGGAATCCGGTGGGGCGCGCCCATCTGCGGCTTCCCGCTCTCACCGAAGAAGAGCAGGTCGCCGGGCTGGCACCCTTGCCCTTCCGGTCCCACCGTTACCCGCCGGCCCTGGCCGAACTGCTGGCCGGCGTCGCGGGTCAGGCCCACGCCGATGAGGGCCCAGAAAACTTGGGTAAACCCCGAACAATCATAGCCAAAGGGCGTACATCCGCCCCACAGATAGGGGACGCCCCTGAGGGGGGTGACCAGCTCCAGGCAGATTTGGATGCCCGCCGGCGTTGGCGCCGGGCGGTTCTTCAGGGACAATAGGTTCTTGCTGGCGACCCACCACTGCTGCCCGTTGGCCAGCTTCAGGCGCGTATAATCTCCATCTGCTTCATCGGCTGCGACGTGCAGGGCAAAGGGCAGGCGGCCCAGAAATTCGCTGGGACGGTCGGCTTCGGCAAAGCCTTCGCTCCAGGGCGTGCAGATGAGATGGGTCGGCGCTTGGGGTCTCTGCTTCTCCTCCGCCGGCGAAAGGGCCTCGACCTGGAGCCAGCCCAGGTAGCCGTCTCGCTCCAATTGTACGTAACACCAGTCGGTGCGCGTCTTGTGCGTTTCGATAATCCTGACAGCATCTCCCATGAGGGCTTGGTTGAGGCGCTCGGAGAGGCTGGTGGGCCTGCGGCGCAGGTCGCTGACCACGCGGGTCACCCAGGCGCGTGGGGTCTCCTCGTCCATGCGGATGCGCAGGTTGACGGAGATGCCCCGGGCTGCGGCCACACGGTCCACCGCCTCGGCCTGGTCCCCTGTGAGGACCTCCCCGACCACGCTGACGCCATTTTTACCATTGACCTGCAGGATTGGCCTGAAGTCAGTGATGCTGTTATCGGCGTAACGGCCCTGGCGCCATTCTAACAGGGTGTTGGTAACCTCGGACTCCGCGCGGGTTCGTGGCCTCACGCCCACCCCCGGGCCTTGGGGCGTGTGCAGACGCGCGCCCTCATAGGTCACCCCGGCAAAGGGGTCGTGGACCACCAGCAGGGGGGCGTCCAGATCGATCCAGTCCGCCAGCGGGCTCAGGTGGGCCATGGCCGTGACCCCCAGGGAGGTCTCGATCATGCAGCCCAGCATGATCTGCATGCCCAGTTGGCGAGCTCTGGTGATCATCTTCAGGCAGGGGGCGATGCCCCCGATCTTCTGGAGCTTGAGATTGACGGCCCGCACGCCCGCCGCTGAGAGGTTTTCTATATCTTCCAGGGTGCAGACAGATTCGTCAGCCACAACTGGAATCCCAATCTGGCCTTGGACGACGCCCATTGCTTTGATGTCATCCGCTGCCACCGGTTGCTCAACCAGCTCGATGTCGAAACGTTCCAGGCTCTGAATGTGGGCGATGGCCGCCTTGGTTGTCCAGCCGGCATTGGCGTCCACGATGAGGCTGGCGTCAGGACGTGCTTTGCGTACCGCGCTTAGACGAACGACGTCATCCTCACTGCCCAGCTTGATCTTCAGGCGGGGAAAGGCCTTCGCACTAGCTGCGAGGGCCGCCATCTTTTCAGGCGCGGCAATGGGGATGGTGAAAGTGGTCTCCACCGGTCGGGGACGCGGTAGGCCCAGAAGGGCATGAAGGGGGATGCTCAGGTTGCGGGCCAGGCGGTCGTGAAGGGCCATGTCCAGGGCGCAGCGAGCCGGGGCCGGACCCTCTTCGCCCACCCAGTCCGAGATCTTCTCCGGGTGATTGGGAAGGGGTACTGGCGACCTCGCTTTAGCTTCCCAGAGGGTCACCATCTCCGTTTCCGGAATCTGGTAGTAGGGGGGGATAGCCGCTTCTCCCCACCCCTCGTCTCCCGGCAGGCGGATCCAATGCACCGTTCGCGATTGGCTGACCCCGTGGGCCAGATGAAAGGGGACCTTTATGTCGAGGGAGATCTTCTCCCAGGTGAGGGTATCCGGCGGTTTGTTCATCGCATCTTCTCCATGGCAAGCCAATCGTCAGGTAGTTGGCTTAGGCGTTTGCCACGCCCGATGCTCACAACCTGACCTACCGCTTTCAGCGCGCCACTCAACTTATCACTCGCCCTGGGGACCTCCAGGATGGAGGCCCCCAGGGGGCGGTTTTACTGCTTGCTCAGGCGCCAGAGCCATTCGGTGTCACCAGCGTCCAGGGGGTTACCCACAAACCCCTGGACCCAGTCTCGGTAGAAGCGCATCTCGGTGGACTGGTAGATGGGGATGCCCATGGCTTCCTCGTACCACAGGCTGGAGAGGTGGGCATAGATCTCGGCTCGCTTGGCCGGATCGGTGGTGGCCACGCCGGCCTCCACGAGTTTATCTATCTCGGGAGTTGGTGCGCCCTTATAGCGACCGTGGCTGCCTTCGCTGTGCATGAAGGGATGGGCAAAGTTATGCGGGTCGGGATAATCGGCCACCCAGGAGATAACTGCCACCGGAAAGCGGAACTGGCGGTAGGCGCTGAGGTAGTCGCGCCATGACATGTGGGCCACCTCGATCTGGAATTTGGGGTTGAGGCTCATGACATGCTCGGCCAGCATCTGGGCGGCGGCCTCGCGCATGGCGTTGCCGGTGTTGTGCAGGATGGTCATCTTGAAGCCCTTTTCCCACACCTGGCCGCCCCAGGCTTTTTTCATGTTGTCAGCCGCCTTTTTAAGATCGAAGGCGTAGACGGGGGTCTTCACGGCGTAGGGCAGTCCCTGGACGATGGGATTGCTGGGCACCACGCTGATCCCCTGGAGGACATCTTCCGAGTAAGTTTTGCGGTCGAAGCAGTGTGAAAATGCGCGGCGGACATTGATGTCGGCGAAGAAATCGATGGGTATGCCCGCCCCGTCAAGTTTTCCGCTACCAATGTAGGGGTTGCCGGTGGGATCGATCTTGCGGCAGAACATGGCCACGCTCACCGCCAACTGGGGGACCTTGTAGCTCTTGACGCCCTTGATGGCGGCCGCTTCGGTCACGTATTGGTCGTCCACCGTGGCGGAGTCCACATCCCCGTTCTGGAGCATCAGCTTACGGGTGCTCCACTCGGGCACATATTTGAAGACGGCCCGGTTCAGTTTGGGCGCTTTTCCCCAGTAGGACGGATTGCGTTCGAAGACGAATTGAGTGGAGGGATCCCAAAGGGCCAGCTTGTAGGGGCCGGAGCCGTTGCAGATTTTGTGCAGGGCCTCCTTACCCGGGGCCGGGCTGTTGAAATTGGCGGCTTTGGCCAGACTACCGTCCCAGCCACCCTGTTTCACGACCCACTCCTTGTCCACCACGGAAGCCCAGGATTTGGCCATGATACCCATGAAGGGGGGATAGGGGCGTGGCAGGTGGAAGCTCACTGTATCGCCCTTGACGGTCACCGCGGCCAAGATCTTCTCCATGATGCCGGGTTTGAGTTTGCCCTCCTTATCAAGGGTACTGCCCTCACCGGTGAGGGCTTCAAGGAGCATCCAGGCGGGACCGCCGCTCTGGTTGAGGACCATGACGCGTTGGACGCTGTAAGCCACGTCGGTCGCGGTCAATTCGCCGCCCTGCTCGAACTTTATCCCTTTGCGGACCTTGAAGGTGTACGTTTTTCCGTCGGCGCTGATGCCGCCGTTGGTCAGGCTGGGGACCTCGGTGGCCAGGACCGGGAGAAACTTATCCAGGCTCGGGCCATCGAAAGCGATGAGCTTGTCGTAGATGTTCTCCACCTTCTGCATGGAAGCCATGTCATAGGCCGCTGCCGGGTCTAGGGTACGGATGGTGGAGGCCGAGGCCTTGATGAAGGTGTCCGGGTTCTTGGGGCCTGCCAATGCTAGTGGAACCAGCGTCAGGCACAGTAAAACGGCCAACAAACGAATTGAGGTTTTCATCAGCTTCTCCTCTACAATGGGGTTTTGGAATGACACCTTGAACCCGTCCATGTCCATGGCGGGTTCATTTGTAAGGTCCTACAAATAAAAACAGCAGGCCCGCTCCCCTCGGGGATCGGCTGCCTGCTGGGTCTCTTCCGCGCGGTGGCCCCTGTTGGGGGAACACTCTTACAGATCAGATAGCATTATGTCAGGTTGTGGGTATGGCTTGGTTATACTTCTTGACCGCATCCTTGTAGGCCACGATGAGGGCCTTGCGTGAAGACCCATGGTAGCGCTTTTGGATATCGGCGATCAAGTCCTTATCTTCGCTTGCCAGGCTGCCATCTACGAAAAGATCCCGGATGAAGCGGTTGCTGAGGGGCAGGATAACCGAGGCTTCCGCATCCAAGATACGTCCCTCGGCGGCTGTAACGACGAAGGTGATGAAGAAGGCCGCCCACTGGTGGGTGATGGGATTGTCGCTAGTTGTTTTGGCGTTTCCCACCACGAGGAGTGTGTCTTTGGCGAAGGTCATGGCTCTCCAACGGAAATGGCTTCGAGATAGAGCCAGTGGCTGATGGTGCGTAACGCCCTTGGCAAGGGTATGCTTGTGCTTAGATGAAATCGTCCTGGAAGTCAAGCGGCGCCAGGTCGGTACCGGGGGCCTTAATCGGTATTGCCGGTACGGGGTCCTGTTCGGTCTTTCGGCCGTTTGAAGCAGTCACCTTTGTGAGCGAGAATTTACGCCTCACGCCAGACGAGAAAGAGATTGCTGGCGATGATCACCATTGTTCCCAGGACGACGGCCAGGCTGGGCAGTTCCCGCCAGAAGAGCCAACCTGCCAAAGTGGCCCAGATGATGGCCGTGTAGGTGTAGGGGGATAGAAAGGAAGCCTCGGCATGGAGATAGGCAGTGGTCTTGGCCACCTGCTGGATGGCGGTGAAGATTCCCATGGCCGCCAGGATGCCCAGATGTCCCCGCCGCGGCCAAGATCCCCAAAAGAGGGTATAGACCCCTGAACCCAGGACACCGATGAGAATGAAGAAGAAGACGGTGGTAAGGGGGTCGTCGGTGCGGCCCAGGTTGCGCAGGGCCATGTCCACCAGGGCCATCATGAGGGCCGCGGCCAGGCCGATGAGGGCTGTCGGCTGGCTCAACAGGGCGGGTGAGGGGCGCACAATGAGTATTACGCCCATAAAACCCACCAGGACCGCAAGCCAGCGGGGGGCGTCGATCTTCTCCTTGAGCAGAAATGGGCTCAGGGCGGTGACGAAGAGGGGGGCGGCGAAGAGTAGGGCGGTGGTGTCGGTCATGGGCAGGAGGGTGTAGGCCCAGAAGACGAAGCCGACACCCAGGTTGCCCACCAGGGCGCGGTAGAGGTGGGCCCCCATGCGACGCGTGGTGAAGACGCTCGCCGGTCGGGTCAGGGCCATGTAGGGAACCAGCAGGGCCAGGGCGGCCAGGCCGCGGTAAAAAACCAGCTCGATGGGGTTGTGACCCGTGCTGACAAGCTTGGCGCAGGTGTTCATCAGCACGATGCCGAGGGTGGCGATGAGGATGAGGCCGATGCCTCTGGAGGCGGCGTTGTGGGTGGTCATGGTCGTTTCACTTCCCGGGTTGAAGCCATCGAAGCGTTAATTTTAGACCAGCCCACGGGCGAAAGCCACCCAAAATCGGTTGACGGCATCGGTGCGGATCCTTATAGTCCCGCTTTCGCCGTTCGATAATTCTTCGACACAGAGTCCGACTAATGCCAAAAGGAGCCCCCATGAACACCAGCGCCAAAGCTAACTTCAAGGTGCTTTTCGCCCTGACGCTGGTACACTTCACTGGGGATTTCTACAGCTCCTTCACCAGCCCCCTTTTTCCGCTTTTTGTGGACAAACTGGGTCTCTCTCTCGCCCAGGTGGGCACTATCGCCGGGATCAACCGACTGCTGGCCTTCATCGTGCAGCCATCGGTGGGCTACCTGGCCGACCGCTACCCCACTCGCGGCTTCATCCTATGCGGGCTGCTCCTGCCGGTGGTCTTCATCCCCTTGTCGGGTCTGGCCTGGGGTTTCTGGTCCCTGATGCTCCTGGTGGCCGTGGGCAGCTTCGGCTCCTCCATGTTCCACCCCTCGGTGACCGGCATGGTGCCGCTCTACGCCGGGCGCAACGCCGCCTTCTCCATGTCGGTCTTCAATACGGGGGGAACTCTGGCCTTCGGGGTCGGACCCCTATTGGTCACCTGGTATGCGGCCCGCTACGGCCTTGCCGCCCTGCCCTGGACCATGGTCCTGGGACTGGCTGTGGTCACCTACCTGGCCTTCACGGTTCCCGCTCCCCAGAGCGAAGGTCTCCAGCACAATGGCTTTTTAGGCGCTCTGCGGGAGAGCCTGGGGAGCGCCTGGAAGAGCATCGCCCTGATCTGGCTGGTGATGGTGCTGCGGGCCATCGTGGGTCAGAGCTTCATGACTTTCATGCCCGTCTTTTACGTCCAGAAGGGCTACTCGGTGGTTGCCGCCGGGGTGATCTTCTCCTGCTTCACCGTGGCGGGCACCTTCAGCGGCCTTCTCTGCGGCCATCTGGCCGATCGCTGGGGATACAAGCCCCTCTTCTGGGCCTCTCACCTGCTCATGACGCCCATCCTGCTCCTCTTTCTGCGTATGGAGGGCAACTGGGTCTACCTGGGGGCCATCCTGGCCGGTGGGGTGGTTCTGGCATCACTGCCCCTGGGGGTGGTCATGGCCCAAACACTGGCACCCAAAGGGCGCTCCATGGTTTCCAGCCTGATGATGGGCCTGGCCTTCGGGCTGGGGGGCATTGTCTCCCCCGCAGTGGGCAAACTGGCCGATATATATAGTATCGACGCGGTCCTCACCGCTTTGGCCCTGGTGCCCCTCTTGACCTTGGTACTGATTCATTTTTTCCCCAGGGTGCGTAATTCGTGAACGGGTTGTCCTGGCCGGCGGCATCCCAAAGGCTTTACACAATCTTTACCAATACTATGTTTTCTCCTTAAGGGAAGATGCTTATTGTCTTGTCTAACCGGGTCCGGTGCTTCGTGACCCAGAGGCATTTCACCCAATGGAGAATACGCAATATGAACCGACGCACATTCATCACCCAATGCACCATGGCAACTGTCGGCTTGACGACCGTATGGCAGGGCTGTCAGCCTGTGGATACCCGCAGCACAATCACCTCCGACGCGCGGGGGCAAGGGGCTTTCACACCGGCGGAGGGTTCCAGCCTGGAGCCTCCGGCCATCGATCTGGCCGCACCGCCCGTTTTCGAGACAGCTACCTTCGCCATGGGCTGATTCTGGGGCCCCGACTCCCAGTTCGGGAGTTTGGACGGCGTGATCCGCACCCGGGTGGGTTACACCGGCGGAACCCAGGACAACCCCACCTACCAGGATCTGGGGGATCACAGCGAGGCCCTCCAGATCGATTTCGATCCCGTCAAGATCGCCTATATGGATCTGCTGGCCCTCTTCTGGAAGGCCCACAAACCCTTCAGCCGCAGCTGGTCGCGCCAATACCGCAACGTCCTTTTTTTCCATGACGACCTCCAGCGGGCCGCAGCGGAGGAGAGCCGCGCCAGCATTGCCCAAAAAAAAGGCCAGCGGGTGCGCACCGCCCTCGAGCCCTTAGGGACCTTTTATCGGGCCGAGGGCTACCATCAGAAGTATCGCCTGCGCAGCCGCCCCGACTTTCTGCGCGACCTGACCCGCTTTTACCCCAAGGCGAGAGCCCTCACCGACTCCACCGCCGCCGCGCGTCTTAACGGCTACTTAGGCGGTCATGGTAGCTGGCCCCAGCTGCAGAGGGAGGTGGATGGCTTGGGGCTGCGCGAAGAGACGCGCCGTCAGTTGGTGGCCTTGGTGCAGCGCAGGGAGTAGTGCCTATCCAGAAACGGTCCCTCTCACCCGCTTTGAACTCAAGCGAGATTCACCATATCTGGAAGGGCACTAAATAAGGCCGCTATTGCTTTTTTGTCACGGGATATGTGGTCAGGGCGATGCCGCTGAAGATCAGCAGCATGCCGCCCAGGTGGTAGGCGCGCAGGTGCTCGTCCAGAAAGAGGCTGGCCAGGAGGATGGCGAACACGGGCATGAGGTGCATGAAGATGCCGGCCCGGCCGGGCCCCACCAACTCCACACCGCGATTCCAGAAGATATAGGCCAATAAAGAGGGGAAGATACTCACATAGAGGATACTGGCCAGGCTGGCCAGATCGACACCGAACCCTCCCTTGAGGGACAGCTCCATCAGATAAAATGGCAGTAGCATCACCACCCCCAGGGCGATGATGGCAGTCAGGAAGGCCAGGGGATCGATGCCGGCCGGGCGCTGGCGCAGGAGTACGCTGTAGATGGCCCAGGTTAGGGCGGCTGCCAGGGTCCATAGGTCCCCGCGAGCGAAGCTGAACTGGCCCAGGATGGCCCAATCCCCGCGAGTGATGATGAAGAGCAGACCCACCAGGGAGAGGAAAATCCCACTGACCTGGCGGAGGCTGAGACGATCGCCGAAGGCCAGCCAGGCCAACAGGACGATGAAGATGGGTGTCATGGCGTTGACCAGGACGGTGTTGGTGGCCGAAGCCGACTGCAGGGCGGTGTAGATGAAGGTGTTGAAAAGAACGATGCTTGGGACGCTCATCAAGGTCAGCCAGCGCCAGTGGTGGCGTAGGAGCGCCTGCTGACGGCGCAAACGCGGGAGGGTGAAGGGCAGGATCAGAATCAGGGCTCCCGTCCAGCGCCAGAAATTGAGGCTCACCGGCGGAATCGTCTCCCGGATGCCTCGGGCCAGAATGAAATTGCCCGACCAGAACAGGGCTGTGCAGGTGAGCAGCAGATAGGAGCGCCAGGGGATGGTTTTCATTGCCGTCGTTCCGCGATTGAATAGGCGTGCAGTTCAGAACATGCGGGTGCTGCTAGTGGGTCACTATAGCGGAAATCAATGAATATGGCCAGTGAGCTGGCCGGTCGGGTTGGTGGAGTGGGACCTTCAACGCCGCAACACACGGATCCAGCGCCAGACGTTGACCATCCCCGCCAGGGCGGCGGCAACATAGGTCAGGGCGCAGGCCCACAGGATAGTCTTGGCGGCGGGCAGATCTTCCGGGGGGATATACTCCCCCGAGGCCAGGAGAGGTAAGGCCCGTTTGAAGCTGGCATCGAACTCCGTGGGCAAGGTCAGCATGTGAACCAGCACCGGCACGCACAGGGTCAGCAGGCCGGCCACCAGCATGAGGGCACCGGCGGCCGGTATCCGCGTGACGGCGGCGATGACGGGCAGCCCCATCATCAGGGCCGCGCCGACCCGTTCCATTTTAGCCGCCGTTCCGATGAGGCGTGTGCGGGTCTCCAGGGGTTTGTAGCGCGCTTGGTGCTGGAGGGCGTGGCCCACCTCGTGGGCGGCGATCACTACCGCCGTGAGCGATCGACGTTTGCCCCGCGTCTGGTTGAGCCTTACGGTCTTGGTGAGGGGGTCGTAGTGGTCACCCATGGGTGTCTCCTCGACGCTCACCGTGCTAAGATCCATCCGCTCTACCAGGAGGCGGGCCAGGTCCAGCCCGCTGCCGGAGAAATATTCGACCCGATCGAAGCGGCCCAGGACGGTCCGTGCCCATACCTGCGGGCCGTAGAAGAGGGTCAGGCCAGCCGCTACCAATACGATGATGCTCACCACGGCGTATTCTCCTTGTTCTAATCGAATTCCCTTGGACTTATATTAAACACGTTTTGGCTTGCTGACACCCCTTGAATGTTTCCAAACGCTTGCGCTCATCCGTGGTTCGTGACAGGTTTGTTCTATTCCATCCAAATACACAAGGAGGCCCGCATGGGCGAGGCCAAAACACCGGCCACCATTCAGGATTGGTTTGAAGAGGGGGTGCGCTGTTTTCATAAGCCCGACGGCGTCGCCGCCGTCAAGGCTCTGGAAAAGGTTGTCGATATGGATCCCGGTTATCGCCATCCCAACGGAGACAATGCCTACTTCTATCTCGGCAAGATCCACGAAGTGGAGGGCACGCTAGAGGAGGCCGTCATTCTCTATTCACGCGCTCTGGCCGTCCATGCCAACGACGAAGAGAGCCTCATCGGACGCGGCAGCTGTTATACGGCCCTCAAACGGCATACGGAGGCCATCGCCGATTTCAGCCGCGTGCTGGCGTTTCCGGACAAGCATCGCCGCGTGGCGCGCAAGAATCTGCTCTATGTGATCGCTGAAAACTATCGCCAGATGGAGGACTGGGGCCAGGCCATTCACTGGGGGCGGCAGGCATTGGCTGCGGATCCCGGCAACTATCGTCACCAGGAGCTGCTCAAAGCCATCCAGGCCAAGGCCCATCAAGACAACCAGGGGGGTGGATCATCCTCTACGGATGTCGGGGCAGAGGGGCAGGAGGATGATACCACCGTCGATGCGAAATGACGGCGGTTCGCCTGTAGTGAGGAAAACCGCCATATTTGGCAACGGCGCCTGTGTCGATGCAGCGTTTCTTATGTGATTCGATATGGATCTATATGGGTGGCGCGAGGATCAGGCGATGATCCTGTCGGGGGTGCCTTTGCGACGGCGGATGACGCGTGTGACGATGGTCTTGGGTTTGATGGGACCCTTGGTGGCTGCGTCCGGCGACTGGTCGGCCTGACGCATCAACTCGCGCAGTTTACGCTCGAGCATCTCTTTTTTGGTTGCTTCCATTTGTTTGCTTCCTTAACGCCTGATCTGACGCTTCAGATCAGGTCCTAATGAATTGATTTTCTGTCCGTCCCAGGATTTTTCTGGGCGGACGCCTCTTTTTAGGCGCTGGCTTAGACAACATCGGCGGCAGTGCCGCTGGCATTGTCGATGTCTAGCACCCACAATTATTGCTTGTTGGCCTGGTGTTTCAGATGGTGACGTAAAGCGTTGGCGAGGGGGGCTCGCCACGTGCCAACCGGTTGGATGGCTAGATGGTCTGCGACAGACGAAACGATTTACGGTGACATCCTTGTGCCTGTTTAAAAGCAGCCTCTTTCGCCTGTGGGTAACACAAGCGCCAGCGCCCTCTTTTGAATCGGCACATTCTTGCTTTCGGCTTTTCACTCTTTAAGTAATGGGTCTGTGAGCTTGATAGAAAGCGAAGCGAGGTTGGTGCATCAGCATGAAGGCCATAAAACCATGCACCGAAGAGGCATGTATCTCAGTTTGCTGCCCGCTGCAAGCAGAAAATGCGCTTTTTTTTCGACTTGTCAAATTTGATGGTGTTCTTTTAGGCTATAGTAGCCGCGTGTGTTGAAGATGATGTGGTCCAGCAGCTCGATCCCCAGGGTGTTACCGGCGGCGGCCAGGCGGCGGGTCATGGCGAGATCCTGCTCGCTGGGGGTCAAGCTGCCGCCGGGGTGGTTGTGGGCCACGATGATGGCGGCGGCGCGATCCACGATGGGGTCGGCGAACACCTCGCGGGGATGAACGGGGGTCTGGTCCACCAGACCGATGGAGACCACCCGGGTGGCGAGAACTTCCTTGGCACCCGAAAGGGAGATGCACAGGAAGTGCTCCTGCTTCCGGTCGGCATAGTGGCGTATCAGGGGCAGAACCGACGGTGGTTCCGTCACGGTGACGCCCTCGGGGCGGATGCGCCGACGGGCGAATTCCAGGGCTGCGGCGATAATGGCGGCCTTGGCCGGCCCCACCCCCTTTATTTTTTGCAGTTCGGCTGTCTGGGGTTCCACCCTGCCGCCGTCCAGGGCGGCGAGGATTCGCGCCGCCACCCGCATGACATCCTCCCCGCGCGATCCGCTGCCCAGCAAAATGGCCAACAACTCCTGGTCGGACAGGGCGCGCGGCCCCTTGCGGTGCAGCTTCTCGCGGGGACGGTCCATGGCAGGGATGTCGTGAATGGTTTGCATCTAGCTACTCTGCGGCGGGCAGTTGAACAAATTCAACCCGCCGGTTGACTTGCTGCGCTCGTTTATCACCCTTCAAGACAAGGGGTCTGGTTTCCCCCAAACCTTCGGTTTGCAGCCGTTTCGGGTCCACCCCCCGGGCAGAGAGATATTCGCGCACCTTCCTGGCCCGTTGGCTGGACAATTCTTGGTTGTAGTCCCGCTCTCCGAAGAGGTCGGAGTGGCCTTCGATGAGGAAAGATTGGCTTTTCAGTTCGGGGTCCAACATGGCATCCGCTAGCTCTGACAATTGCGCGCGGCCCTGTTGTTGCAATTCTGCAGAGTTGAAGTCGAAGTGGATACAGAGGGTGAGCCGTTGCATATCGATCTCCTCCTTTCTGTTCTCCACCGGTGAGATGGGCCTGAGTCCTCTCATGAGCGTCGCTTTGGGAACCACACCGTCAATGGAGGCGATGTGAATCTCCTGTTTCAACTGGGCCCGTTCATATTTATCAATGTATTCATCCTGAAAAATACTCAGGCCACGGGGATTGCCGCGCATTTTCTCCGCTTCCAGAAAGGTCAGGAATTGTTTGTACCATTGGCCCGCCTCCTTGAAGCGTCCCTGCTCCATGGCCACGTCTCCCAAACCTGCCAGGGGCGATCCGAGGTCCGGTTCCAGCTCATTCGCTTTTTGATACGCTTTAGCGGCCGAATCTAATTGGTTTTTATTTTCGTAGATCGTCCCAAGATTTTGCCAGGCCTTGGCATAGGCTGGACAGAGCTGGACGGCCCGCTCAAGCAGCTCTGTCTTCGCATTGACGCCGGGCTGGATCGACGCCTTCTGAAAGAGGACCTCGGCCTGTTCGCAGCCGGTGCCACTAACAGCCGCTGGCGGGTTGAAGCAAAGGCTGACGGCGACCAGGGTGAGGATCTTGATCCGGCTAAGTGTTTTCATGGCGGTGTTTCCTTTTTCGACTTCAGTGTGTTGGGGTTTTAAACCTGCCAACCAACACCTAAACTCGTGCGGGTAAAACATCCGTATGAGCGCTGCGGTTTGCGGCCCTATTTTACGACCCCCAGCTGAACAAACTCAACGCGTCGGTTAACCTGCTGGGCGTCCTTGTCACCTGTAGTGATGAGGGGTCTGGTTTCTCCCAGGCCTTTGGTTTTCAACCGCCTGGGGTCAACGCCACTAGCGGAGAGAAACTTTAGGACCTGTTCGGCCCGCTGGCTCGACAGCTCACGGTTGTAGTTCTGCTCTCCGAACAGATCGGAGTGGCCCTCGATGAGAAAGGCCTGGTCCTTGTACTTGGGCTTCAGCATGGCATCTGCGAGCTCGGACAGCTGGGCGCGTCCCTGGGCCTTCAGTTCCGCTGAATTGAAATCGAAGTGGACAAAGAGGGACAGCCGCTCCGCCTCGACATCCGCCTTGACGCTCTCGGCCGGTGATATGGGCACAAGGCCTCGTAAGATCATCTCGCTGGGGACGACCCCCGCCATGGAATCGGCCAAGATCTTCTGCTTCACCTGTACGCGCTCCAATTTGGCCTTGTACTCGGCCTCAAAAATGCCAAGGCCACGGGGGTTTCCGCGCATTTTTTCCTCTTGTAGAAAGGCCAGGAACTGCTTGTACCACTCGGTCGCTTCCTCGAAACGGCCAAGCTTCATGGCCACGTCCCCCAGACCGGCCAGGGGGGTGCCCAGGGCGGGATCGCCCTGGTTTGAGTTGCTGTAGGCATTGGCGGCCGCTTCCAGCCGTTTCTGTTTTTCATAGACGGTGCCCAGGTTGTTCCAGGCCTTGGCATGGGCGGGGCAGAGCTTGACCGCCTTTTCGAGGAGCTCTTTTTGAGCGTTCACATCGTTTTGTTTGGAAGCATTCAGAAAGAGGCCCTCGGCTTCATCGCAGCCGGAGGCGCCAACGGCGGCCGGCAGGTTGCAACAAAGGCTCAGGACGATGACGACCAGGGTGATGATGTTCATTTGAGTGCGTGTTTTCATGGTGTTGTTTCCTTTTTCAAGTACTTCCAATTGACCGGCTTTGCCTCGTTGCCGCTATTCATTCGCGTAGATCTCAATAGAGGTGTGGGCCGAGACAATGCCCCCTTGTGGTTCCCGCGAGCGCAATTCCTGCAAGGCGGACTGCAGGGCCGGTGCATAGGTCCCGGTGGTTTCAACATGCGGTCGGTGGGGAAGCTCCCATAGACGGTGACGACTGGCGATGGCGATCACCATGCCCGGACCTAACGGTGGCTGGATTTCGTAGACGAAATCACCCGATGCGTCATTGGCATCCAGGGCGCCCAGCACGATCTGCTGGCCCGGCAGGAGATGATTATCTATCATTCTGGGGGACGGCAGCAGGTGCACCACACTGCCGTCGCTATCCAGATAATCCACATAAAGATAGCCCTCAAAGGCGCTGCCCGCAGTGGCCGTGACCACCAGTTTGTCGCCTGTCTGGTAGCGGTGATTCAGGTTGTTCAGTTTCAGCTGCGTCTGAACAGCTGGCGACGCGCCGGCAATTTCGTGGGGTGCCAGCGCGCCCAGGAACTCACAGAAGGGCCGGGGTTGGATGGTAAGGGTATCTTTAACCGCTTCGATTCCCTGAATTTTTTGCACTTCAGCCCGAACCGTCTGCAGGTCCCCGGGGGTCGACACGAACCCGCTCAGGGCGAGACTGCCGTCGGCCGATACCTGGGACTGGGTGTGGGCACAGTCCAGCCCGGCA
The DNA here is from genome assembly GCA_050291585.1 of Desulfobacteraceae bacterium. Lineage (GTDB taxonomy): Bacteria > Desulfobacterota > Desulfobacteria > Desulfobacterales > Desulfosarcinaceae > JASJCL01. The sequence goes on along the minus strand of JBNKKA010000035.1, from coordinate 3,611 downwards.
AGTAGGGTTTCCACTTGAGTACGGATCGCCTCCACGTTCGGTGCCGTAACCGGGACAACGGTGATTTGTTGATCAGGGACCTTGGGCGCTGATGTCATGCGCCGCTGATAAATGAGGGTCCCGACGGCTGCAACGACCATGGCTAAAATAACAATCGCCAGGGACCTTTTTACTAAAGAAAGCGGCGTTTTTTTCTTCTTTCTGATCCTTTGCGCCGGTCCTGCAAGGGCTTCTTTTTGAGGTGCTGAAGCCCCGAGCACCATGGTTGCATCCACTGGCCCGCCTGCGGGGCTGGCGATAGTGGCCTCGTCATCGATGCCGAGATCCACATCCCCGTCGAACCATTTGCGCCAGTCCGAGATGGACTGGGGACGTTCCTCCGGTTTCAAAGTCAGAGCAGCGTCGATGGCGGCCAAGAGGGTGGGCGAATAATCGCCCTTGGCGGCCTTGGTCGCCGGGGCGTAGACATTGTTGTTGATGAAGCGCTCAATGGCTTTGGCGGGTTTCCTGCCGGTTACCGCCCGATAGAGGGTGCCTCCCAGCGCGAAGATATCGGTCCAGGGTCCTTGTTCGGCTGCATCGTGAAATTGTTCGATGGCGGCATATCCCGGTGTGTACTGAGACATGACCGAGGGATCCCGGCCCACCACCTCGTGTCGGGCGGCGCCGAAGTCGATGAGCACCGGGGAATGGTCCGGTCGGATGAGGATATTGCTGGGCTTGATATCGCGATGCCAGATTTTGGCGTCGTGAATCCGCTCGAGTCCCTCGAGAAGCGGCATGAGGATCTGGTTGAGCTCGGCTTCGGGCAGCACCCCCCGCTTCTCCAAGATCTCGGATAGGGGCTGGCCCTGCTCGTAGTCCATCACCATGTAGGCCGTGTCGTTCTGCTCGATGAACTGGCGCACCCGCACGATGTTGCGATGGGCCTGGGGGTGGCAGAGCTCGCGCAGGGTTCTGGCCTCGTCCAGAAACTTCTTCAAAGCCCAGTCGTAGGAGGGCTGCACGTCGGATGAGATGGGCGACACCGTCGTGCCCTTGCGACAGGCCAGGTTGGAAGGCAGGAACTCCTTAAGGGCGACGGTTTCGTTGAAATAGGTGTTCTCAGCCACGTAGACGATGCCCAGACTCCCCATGCCGAGGACGCGCTCGACGCGGTATTCTTGAACCATGGTGTCAGGCACAAGCGCCTGCTGGCTTTGGATGGCACTCATTTAAAGGCGCCTTTTGAGTCGTCGTTGGAAAACGTTCGGCCTAAATTTATGCGCATCCATTCGATGCTCAGTCTCCATTTACTTCCTGCTCGTGGTCTTATTGCGTTCGGTGTCATTTACCATGGAAGGGATAGTAGATGGATACCGCAGGGCTGCGTTGATTGTCAATTTTCCACCATCTTCCCTGACACCATCCCCTCTTCCAACGCATGCACCCAATATAGCGGGATATGTTGTCGAAAACGATGAATTGTTACCCGCTTGCTTGGGTCTTTTTCCCGATTCAGCGCAATTTCAATCAGGAAGGCAAAAATTCACCATCAGCGACGTCTTGCTTTACGCGACAGGCTGTTTTATAGCTGGGTGTAGGCTTTCTGATTACACAACTTGATGTGGTTTCGAAATCACCCGTCGGTTTATGATGCGTTTGCCCCCCGCCACCGACCCTCCGCAAGCGGGTGATAATTCTACCGCCGAACGGCGCCCCCCGCGTGCATATCCGAAACCACAAATCCACGAGCGCGCGCTGGGAGCCGATCTGACACCCTCCAGTGAACTGGACCGGACCGTTGGTATCACTTTCACGCAAATCCGCTTTTCGTTTCTTGATTGAAGGAGGGTATGATGATGTCGAGAATTCCTATTCCCGTCGGGCCTGTTCGATGGTTGGCTATTTCGTTGGCTTTTGCCTCGCTGTTCTTCCTGGTAACCTGCGGTGGCGGTGGTGGCGGTGGCCGCAATACCCCGCCTCCCGAGGATAATGTCACCATCACCGGTGTCATTGACGATGGCAGCGGTAGCGCACCGATTTCCGATGCCGTCTGCCGCTTCCTGGACGATGTCGGCACGGAACAGCACTCATACGTTACAGATGTCGATGGCGCCTTTCGTTTGGTGGTGCCCCCCGATATGCAGGGGAGTATTATCTGCAGTCCTCGCTCAGCCCTCAATCTCACCCTTTCTACCTTTTCCAGCACCCGCAACTATGCAGCGGGCTCCGCCATCGACAGGGAAAACGTCACGCCAGCGACCACTGTAGTCGCCGATATCATTCGGTATGAGGATCCGGCCGATCCGGAGGCGCGCAAGGTCGAACTGCTCAACGATATCGTCACCCACCAGGATCCCAACCTGGATATCGTCGTGGCCATGGCAGAACGTCTGTACAAGGCCATGCTCGACCGGCAGATCGACGTCGCTTTCGGAGACAACCGGCATGGCGATGGTGGTGATGGCGGCGGCACTAGTGACAGCGACGTGGGCGGTGACAGCGGCGGGGCCAGCGGTGACGCCGGCGACGGGGCGGATTTTTCACCCCTGCCGGAAGCCACCTGCGCCTTTGTGGTGGGAGACACGCTCACCGCCGGAGAGCAGGTGTACTCCGCGGCTCTGGCCGATTTTATCGCCGACGGATTGCTAAGCCGCCCGGATCTGGCCGCAGTGGCCGACGAAGTGAATCAAGGCGTCGATGCCGGTGAGATCCAAAACGCTTTTTCGCAAGTCTTTCCACAAGGCATCGGCCAGCGCATCGCCTCCCTCACCGATGATGCGGGGCAATATCTTCTGCCCATTCCCCCCAATATGGCCGGTTTTATCCGCTGCACCCCCAAGGACAGCGAGCAATTGGTGCTCGGCACCTATTTTCCTGGGCGTCAACCAGACGAAACCATAGAGGATCAGGGCGTGAATCCGGCCACAACCCTGTTTAGCACCGACATCGTGCCCCAGCTTCCTGAGGATCTGGAGACCACCCGTGAGAACTTCCTGGCAGATATCGCAGGGCTGCAAGTTTTGCTCAGCGGAGACAACCTGCCCGCGGGACCGCTCACCGGCATCTCCCTGGGCACAGCCCCCCTCCCAGACAACAACGAGGTGGGCCTGGTGGCCTTTTCCGTCACCGCCCTCTTCAACGCTTTTTACAAAAACCACCTCGATGTGGATTTTCTGGCGGCCATTGCCGACCTGAGAGAAAAAGGCGCAATGGATGCCGCCTTTTTAACGGATCAGGGCCTAGGTGCGGCGGAAGCCCAAGCCTTGGCGACGCTGATCAATGGCGCCATCACCCAAGCCGCAGGGGTGTTGGGCACCGATTTGGCCACCGCCTGGTCCACGGGGCGCTTGAACGTGACCGTGATGGACGCTGCGGAGGGGGGCCTTATCGAGGGGGCAACCCTTGATATCACCAATGACCTTTCTTGCCCGAACTGTGGATCACTGACCGATGCCAATGGGCAGTTGCAGCTGACCATCGGTGGGCTGGATAAGGCCGCCACGGAGGTCGACGTGGAGGTCTCGGGCGTTCCGGGATATGAAAGCGCCACTTTCACAGCATCCCTGGTGGCCCTCGCCACCGTGGATCTGGAGGCCCGCCTGGCCGACCCGCAAACGGACACCCAG
>JBNKKA010000034.1:0-29703 GCA_050291585.1 Desulfobacteraceae bacterium | reverse complement strand
CGGGGCTACTTTTCGGCTATGTCAGCATGGTCGAGGGGATGGTGGCCCGCTTCCGCAAGGAACTCGGCGACAAGATGAAGGTTATTGCCACGGGCGGACTATCCAGCCTCATTGCAAGTGAAACCGACGTGATCGACGTCATCGCCCCTTGGCTCACGCTAGATGGATTACGCATTATCTGGGAGATGAACCAGAAATGAAGAAAAAACTCGGCATCAATGTTTTCGGCTTCAGCTGCGAAGGATACAAGGGTGTGAGTCAGTCGGCGGGTCACCATATCGCCAACAACCAGATTTTCAAGCACGTCATCGGTCTGGACGACACGATCGGTGAGGGAAAATACCGCATCAACCTGCTCGGCGAGTACAATATCGGCGGCGACGCCTTCGAGATCGAGCGCCTGTTGGAAGCGTGCGGCATCACCCTGGTCTCCTCCTACAGCGGCAACTCCAGTATCGATGCCTTTGCCAACTCACACACCGCCGATCTCAACCTGATCATGTGCCACCGCTCCATCAACTACGTGGCCGAAATGATGGAGACCAAATTCGGGGTGCCCTGGATAAAAGTTAACTTCATTGGCGGGGCCGCCACGGCCAAATCCCTGCGCAAGATCGCCCAATACTTCGACGAGCAGGAGCTGACGGACAAGGTCGAGCAGGTCATCGCCGAAGAGTTGCCCGCCGTCGAAGCCGCCTGCGCCGAGGTGCATCCCAGAACCTGCGGCAAGCGGGCCATGCTCTTTGTGGGCGGCTCACGCGCCCATCATTACCAGGAATTGTTCAGCGAGCTGGGCATGAAGACCCTCTCAGCCGGCTACGAGTTCGGGCATCGCGACGACTACGAGGGTCGGCGTGTGCTGCCGGACATCAAGGTGGATGCCGATAGCCGCAACATCGAGGAGTTGGAGATCCAGCCCGATCCGGAACGCTACAAGCCCCGCATCGACGAGGACAAGAAGCAAGCGCTGGAGTCCAAGGGCCTTGAGTTCAATGACTACAAAGGGATGATGCCCGAGATGCCCGAGGGAAGCATGGTCATCGACGACCTCAGCCAGTACGAGACCGACGAGTTGATCAATATCTTCAAGCCCGACATCTTCTGCGCCGGTATCAAAGAGAAATATACCGTCCAGAAGCACGGCATCCCCATGAAGCAGCTCCACAGCTACGATTATGGTGGACCTTACGCCGGATTCAAAGGCGCCATCAACTTCTACAAAGAGATTGACCGCATGGTCAACAGCCGGGTGTGGGAGTATATGAAAGCGCCCTGGCAGAAAAGTCCCGAACTGTCGGCCACCTATGCCTGGGAGTAAAAAGACAAAACCTCGGCACCACCAACATACCATACTGGAGATTGAACCCCATGCTACTCAGACACACCCCTAGCGAGATCAAAGAACGCAGCGCCCTGACCGTTAATCCGGCCAAGACCTGCCAGCCCATCGGGGCCATGTACGCCGCCCTGGGTGTTCACGGCTGCCTGCCCCACAGCCACGGGTCCCAGGGCTGTTACGCCTACCACCGCAGCGCCCTTACGCGCCATTTCAAAGAGCCGGTGGTGGCGGCCACCAGCGCCTTCACCGAAGGAGCCTCTGTATTTGGTGGACAGGCCAACCTGGTACAGTCCATCGACAATATTTTCAGTGTCTACAACCCCCAGGTGGTCGCCGTGCATACCACCTGTCTATCCGAGACCATCGGTGACGACGTGCCCCAGATCTTTGCCAAGGCCAAGGCCGACGGCAAGATACCCGATGGAAAATTTGTCTTTCACGCCAACACGCCCAGCTACGTGGGCTCCCATGTGACCGGGTTTTCCAGCATGACCAAGGCCATGGTGGATTATTTTGCCGAATCAAACGGACACAAGGAGAAGACCGTCAACCTGATTCCCGGATACGTGGAACCGGCGGACATGGCCGAGATCCGGCGTATCGCCGAGAGCATGGGGGTCTCCACCATCATGTTCCCCGACACCTCCAAGGTGCTCAACGGTCCCCTGACCGGTAGATACAAGATGTTTCCCGAGGGCGGTGTCACCATAGATGACCTGAAGAGAAGCGGCAGCAGCTCGGGAACAATTGCTTTAGGGCGCATCGCCTCCATGGCGGCCGCCCGGGCGCTGGACGCCAAATGCAAGGTGCCCTGCGAAATTCTGGGACTACCATTGGGGCTGCATGGCACCGATTCCTTCGTAGACACCCTTAGGCGCATGGCCGGCATCAACGTTCCCGATGCCCTCAACCTGGAGCGCGGCCAACTGGTAGACGCCATCTCAGATTGGCATCAGTATCTATACGGCAAACGGGTGGCCATCGTTGGAGACCCGGACCAGGTGCTGGCCCTGACCCGTTTCGTGGTCTCTCTGGACATGCGCCCGGTGCACATCGTCACCGGCAGTCCAGCCGGCAAGAAGTTTGTAAAGTCCTTAGAGGAAGTCGTCGCCCAGGTTCCCGAAGCTGTCAATATCAAGGTGCCCGGAGATATGCTCCTCTTCCACCAGTGGATCAAGAATGATCCCGTGGACCTGATCATCGGCAACACTTACGCCAAATATATCGCCAAGGATGAAGACATCCCGCTGGTGCGTTATGGCTTCCCCATTTACGACCGCATGGGTCACAGCTATTTCTCCAGCATGGGTTACCGGGGCGCCTTGCGATTGATGGAGAAATTCCTCAATGCCATCCTGGATCGCAAGGACCGTGACGCCGACGACATCAATATGGAATTGGTCATGTAGGCTCGTCCGTCCCTTTGGTTCGCTATGACAACTATCCGTTCCTGTCGCCAAGACCTACAGCACCACCGAAGTATTCAATGATGTTAGGAGATCCTATGACTTCCATACCCATCCTCGACGCCCGCCAGGCCCAGATTCACCAGAAGGGCAGCGAACCCTTTGAAATGTCCTGTGGCAAGCACAGCCTGGCTGGTTCGGTCAGCCAGCGGGCGTGCGTGTTCTGCGGCTCCCGGGTGGTGCTCTATCCCATCGCCGACGCCCTACACCTGATCCACGGGCCCATCGGCTGCGCGGCCTATACCTGGGATATTCGCGGGGCTCTCTCCTCCGGACCCCAGCTCCATCGTCTGAGTTTCTCAACCGACCTGCGCGAGAGGGATGTGATCTTCGGTGGCGAGAAGAAACTGGCCGCCGCTTTGGATGAGCTCATCGACGCCTATCAACCCAAGGCCGCCTTCGTCTACTCCACCTGCATCGTGGGCATCATTGGCGACGACGTGGCCGCCGTGTGCCGTAAGCTCACCCGTTCCAAGGGCATCCCCGTGCTGCCGGTCCACTCCGAGGGGTTCAAAGGCACGAAGAAAGACGGCTATCAAGCCGCCTGCGACGCCCTTTTCAAGCTGGTGGGCACGGGCAGCACGGCCGCCATTTCGCCGGTGAGCATCAACATCCTGGGGGAGTTCAACATCGGCGGCGAGGCCTGGATGATAAAGAAGTACTACGAAGAGATGGGCGTCCAGGTGGTATCCATCATGACCGGCGACGGCCGTGTGGACCAGGTGGCCCGAAGCCACGGGGCGGCCCTCAACGTGGTGCAGTGCTCCGGCGCCCTCACCTTTCTTGCCGATATGATGAAGGACACCTATGGGATCCCATACATCCGCGCCTCCTACTTCGGTATAGACGACATGGCCAAGGCCCTCTACGACGTGGCCGCCCATTTTAAAACCAACCCTGAAGTAATGGAGGAGACCCGCGCTATCGTGCGCCGCGAGGTGGAAGCCATCATGCCGGAACTGGATCGATTCAAGCGCGACCTCACCGGCAAAAGGGCCGCCATTTACGTGGGCGGTGCTTTCAAGGCCTTCTCCCTCATCAAGGCCCTGCGCTACCTGGGCATGGAGGTGGTTCTGGTGGGCTCCCAGACCGGCAACAAAGCGGACTATGCCACCCTCCAGGAGATGTGCGCCGACGGCACCATCATCCTGGATGATGCCAACCCTCTCGAGCTCTCCAAGTACATCATCGAAAAAAGGGCCGATCTTTTCATCGGCGGGGTCAAGGAGCGCCCCATCGCTTTCAAGATGGGCATCGGTTTCTGCGATCACAACCACGAGCGTAAAATTCCCCTGGCCGGTTTCGAGGGCATGCTGCACTTCGCCCGCGAGGTGCACACTTCGGTGACCAGTCCGGTCTGGCAGTTCGCCCCCGCGCGCAGACTAGCCAGCTGATGATTTGAGGAGACCTTCCATGAGATCTACCCAAAAAAAAGAGAATTATAGTGCCACCCAGAACGCCTGCAACCTCTGCACCCCCCTGGGTGCCGCCCTGGTGTTCAAGGGTATCGCCAACACGGTGCCCCTGCTGCACGGTTCCCAGGGTTGCTCCACCTATATCCGCCGCTACCTGATCAGCCATTTCAAGGAGCCCATGGACATCGCCTGTTCGAATTTCGGTGAAGATACGGCCATTTTCGGCGGGGGCGCCAACCTCAAGCTGGCCCTGGACAATATCCGCAAGCAATACCATCCAGAGCTGATCGGCATCGCCACCACCTGCCTTGCGGAAACCATCGGCGACGACGTGCCCATGTTTATCCAAGCCTACAAGGCCGCCTACAAGGCCGCTTACGAAAAGAGCTGTGAGGAGGAGGCCCTGCCGGCCCTGGTGCATGTGTCCACCCCCAGCTACCAGGGCACCCACATGGAGGGCTTTCACGCCACCGTGCGCGCCCTGGTGCAGGCCCTGGCTGCAGACAATGCCGCCAGCAATGCCTCAGAGGACTCGGCCAATGAAAGGCCTTCGGTCAACCTCTTCCCCGGCATGGTGTCCCCCGCCGACTTGAGACACCTCAAGGAGATTGTGGCGGACTTCCATCTCGATGCCACCCTGGTGCCCGACTACAGCGAGACTCTCAACGGCCCCCTGTGGACCGAGTACCAGCGAATACCGGAAGGGGGCACCAGCGTCGCCGCCCTGCGCCGCACCGGGGCAGCCGCCGCCAGTATCGAATGTGGTTCGTTGCTGGCCGGCGAGAAGGAGACCGCCGGCAGCTGGCTGGCGGCGCAGTTCAAGGTCCCCCTGTACCGGCAGGGGCTGCCTGTAGGCATCCGCCAGTCGGATCTGTTCTTCGAATCATTGGCCGCCATCAGCGGGCGACCGGTTCCTCAAAAATATGTCGACCAGCGCGGTCGTCTGCTGGACGCCATGGTGGACGGGCACAAGTTCCTCAACGGGGTGCGCGTGGCCCTCTTCGGAGAGGAAGATCTGGTGGTCGCTCTGGCGGGCTTTTGTGGAGAACTGGGCATCATCCCCGTTCTTTGCGGCACCGGCGGCGGCAGGGGGCGTTTCGCAGAGACCATTCGGGCGGTGGTTCCCGAACAGATTCACGAGCAGATGCAGATCCTCGAAGACGTGGATTTTGTTACCATCGAGAAGAGACTGGCAGCGATGGATCCGGGGGTGGACCTGCTCATGGGACACAGCAAGGGCTACGCCTTGTCACGGCGCCTAAAACGGCCCCTCATCCGCGTGGGCTTTCCCGTGCACGATCGTGTCGACGGCAACCGCCTGCTGCATCTGGGCTACCGTGGCGCCCAGCAGCTGTTTGACCGCATCGCCAATACCCTGATCCAGGTTAGACAGGAGAATAACGAAGTGGGTTACACCTACTTCTAAAGATATTCCGATACGGGGTCAGCCATATTGGGATTCTCCCATTAATAGGCCGTATCGATAGAACCGAAAGGGTCGCAAGATGAATCTCGACAACCATCCCTGCTTCAACCCCGGCGCCTGCAAATCCTTCGGACGCGTTCACCTGCCGGTGGCCCCCCGCTGCAACATCCAGTGCAACTTCTGCAACCGCAAGTTCGACTGCGTCAACGAGACCCGTCCCGGAGTGACCAGCGCCGTGCTGTCGCCGGGTCAGGCCATGGTCTACCTGGAGGAGGTCTTTGCTCGAAAGGGCAATATCTCCGTGGTGGGGATCGCCGGACCCGGCGACCCCTTTGCCAATCCCCGGGAGACCCTGGAAACCCTGTCGCGGGTGCGCGCCCGTTTCCCGGAGACCCTCCTTTGCATCGCCACCAACGGCCTCGAATTGCTGCCCCATGTGGATGAGCTCCAGCGTCTCAAGGTAAGCCACGTGACGGTGACGGTCAACGCCATCGACCCCGCCATCGGCGCGAATATCTACGCCTGGATGCGGGTGGGAAAAAGGGTGGTGCGATCCCAAGAGGGGGCCCAAGTGCTTCTCGACCGCCAGCTGGCGGCCATCGAGGCCCTCAAGGCACGGGACATGGTGGTCAAAGTGAATAGTATCATCCTGCCCGGCATCAATGACCACCATATCGAAACAGTGGCTCGGACCATGGCCGAACTCAAGGTGGATCTCTTCAACTGCATGCCTTACTACCCCAACGCCGGTTCCGCTCTGGAGCATCTGATCGAGCCGGACAAAAGCCGCGTGGAGACAATTCGCAGCAAAGCCACCGCGCATGTGAAGCAGATGCGTCACTGCACCCGCTGCCGGGCCGATGCCGTCGGCCTGCTGGGAGAGGCTCCCGACCATGAATTAATGGATACCCTCAGCGCCTGCCGGCGCCTGGAGGTGAGCAAACCACGGGCGGCTCGGGTGTCCCCGCGTCCCTGTGTGGCCGTGGCCAGCATGGAGGGGGTTCTCGTCAACCAGCACCTGGGTGAGGCCCAGCAGCTCCTGATCTATGGCGAAAGGGATGACCAGCTGCAGCTTCTGGAAGCGCGTGCGACACCAGCCACCGGCGGCGGTCAGCAGCGCTGGGAGGCGCTGGCCGAGTTGCTTTCCGACTGCAGCACCCTTCTCGTCAGCGGTGTCGGCGCCAATCCTCGGAAAGTTCTCTCCGCGGCCGGTATCGAGGTGTTGGAGATCGAAGGCCTCATCGACCAGGCGGTCAGGGCCGTCTTCGCCGGCGACTCCCTCAGCCACCTGGTCAAACGCAACCCGACTGCCTGTGGTGCCGCATGTGGTGGCAACGGCATGGGGTGTGGATAGTGATCGGCAATTAATTCTGCAACTGCGAAAAAGGAGAAGTGAATCATGGAAAAACCTGAATACCACATCTTTGTCTGTGCCAGCTTCCGTGCCGACGGCGATCCCAAAGGCGTCTGCCACAAGAAGGGCTCGGTGAGTCTGCTGCCCTATATCGAGAACGAGATCCTCGATCGTGGCCTGGACGCCCAGATCACCAGCACCGGTTGCATGAAGGCATGCGATTACGGGCCGGTGATGGTGATCCAGCCCAAGGGGCTCTGGTACGGCCAGGTGGAGAGCGAAGACGCCGTCGACGAGATCCTGGACGCCCTGGAGGATGGAGCGGTCGTGGAGGATCTTCTGATCACCTGACGGATGCCCACCGAGAAACGGTATCTCTCACTTGGGAACGCTAGAGAGGAGGCGGACGATGCAGTTTCAATCCATCACCGGCTGGAACGATCACATCCTGGCCGGGCGCAAATACCTGAACACGGCCACCAAGGGGTTGAAGCGCCCAACGGTGTTCAACAACGAGTTGATCTTTCAATTGGCCGCCATGGGCATTGAAAAACTCATCGTCGGGGTGTCTCAATACCATCGTCAGATGCCCGTGGATCATACCCTCTCGGGCCTTGTCGAGGGCCTGGCGGCGGTTTGCCCCATGGATGCCGAATTGGTCGACCGGATCAAAGGTGTCGAATCCATCGATGACATGTGCGCTCTGACGGTGGCGCATCGCCAGCCGCCGGGAGACGCGGAGATCGAGGAAACACTTGCCGTCGGTAATGCGGTCGTCCGCTTTGTCGATGGCCATCTTCCTTCCAGCTAACCGGTTCCCAAGGGGAGAGATGTCCATGAACTCAGAAGGCTTGACCATCCGTCCGGCCGTCCTAGGGGATCTGGATGACCTGGTGCAGCTTCTCCAGGCCCTCTTCGCTCTGGAAGAAGATTTCAGCCCCGATCCCGAGCGCCAGCGGCTGGGGCTGAAGCTGTTTCTAGACGGTTGCGGCAAGCACCGCTGCCTTATGGTGGCGGAGGATGCTGAAGCGGCGGCCGCCAAGGCGGGCGGCGCAGTTGCGGACGGCGCAGTTATCGCCATGGCTTCCGTTCAGATCCTCATCTCCACTGCCGAGGGCGGACCTGTGGGCATGGTGGAAGACGTGGTGGTGCGGAGGGATCGTCGTGGCCGTGGGGTCGGGCGACTCTTGATGGCCGAGCTGTCCAGATGGGCCGACCAGCGCGGCCTTAAAAGGCTGCAACTCCTGGCCGACCGCCACAACCGCCCCGCCCTTGACTTCTACGCACAAATGGGCTGGCAGCCCACAGAGTTGATCTGTCTAAGACGCTCATGAGCGATTTTGCCTAAGGACGAGCACACCGGTTGACGCACCGGGCGCCCACTGGTATCTAAAACGCCATGACCTCCTGCCGCGAATGCAACCATCTGATCAGTGACCAGGCCTTACAATGTCCCCATTGCGGGGCGCCTTATCCCGCCCGCCCCCGATGGGACGGCTGGGGCTTCGAGTACCGCTCCACCACCACCGTTCTCGGGTGGCCCCTGGTGCACATCTCATTCAAATACCGACCCAACCGTGTGCCCGTGCCGGCCCGGGGCATCTTCGCCATCGGCCAGTTCGCCGTGGGCGTCTTCACCCTGGCCCAGTTCGGGGTGGGCCTCTTCGGCATCGGCCAGTTCATGGCCGGCGGCTTCATCCTGGCCCAGTTCGGCCTGGCCCTGCGCCTCGTCGCTCAGATCGGTCTCTATCTACAGACTGGAAAAGGGCAGTTGATTTACTGGCTGGGCAATCTCTTCGGCGCTGCTTGAACCCCAACGTTTTTACCCTCCGACTTTTGCAGCAACATTGGGGTGAAGACTGCCAGATTAGATTCCCAGCCAATAAGCTCTATCCGCTAAGGCGTCATCACTAAATCGAAGGCGCCACGCCAGTCGACCCCATTGGGATAGATCGAATCGATAACGCCGGGATCGGCCAGGGCCTCGCTGCGCCAATCAACTGGATCCGCTCCCTGATTGGGCTCCTGGTCGGCGAACCCATCGGCAAATACGGCGTTGAGCAAAGCCGTACAGTCATCGTCGGCTTGGGCGCATTTGTCGCCGAAGAAGTAATCGGATTCCAAGTCCAACTCGGAGATGATCATGTCCAATGACGGATCAAAGGGGATCCAGGTACCATCGCTTGCCGGCGTGGTCCTGCTGCCACGAAGGACCGCAGCGGTAATGGATTTATCGACCCAATCCCAATCCATATCCTCCTCAAAGTAATAGATATCGGTTTTGTCGAAAAGATAGTTGCCCAGATGGTTGCCGGTGGTGGCGTTCAATTCGAGGGGCAGGGACAATTGCTGGAATTCGGCCAGGGCGGCACCATTGCCGAAGCTGTCGGAGACGGTGAACATGTGCACCGCGGGAACCTCGGTGATACCGTCCGTAGGCAGAAACTGGGCCTTCATCTCGATCAACCCGAGGGCCGTAAACACCTGCTCCAGGGGTCCTGCGGCCAGGTCTTTGGTCAACTGGATGCGGAACCCTTCGGCCCAGGGGTTGTTTTCGTCAAAGCGCAGAAAGGTGTCGACGTATTGGGTCGCTTCGTCATAGATGAAATCCATACGCATCATCGTGGGATCCTCCGGGTCGCGTCCATCCGGATCGATGTCATTGCCATCGATGATCAAGCGACCATCGAGTTCTCCGTTGTTCCCAGCGATCCAGGAAAGAAAAAACTGGGGATCTTCATCCTGGGTCGGTGGTGCCGAGCGATCGTACCCATAATAGAACTTCATCGTTGTGCGGCTGTCTGATTCATCGTTTACCCAGTAGTGGGTGGGATCGTCGGGGTCGTAGTCCGGCTGGCTGATGTCGTTATCGGCTTCGTGGATGACGCCGTCATGGGGTACGCTGTCGGCCAGTTCGATGAGGGTGTCGGCGAAACAGGTCCAGGTGGCCACGGCCGAGACCATGAATTTGGTCATCTCATAGCCATTGCGAAAGGGATCCTCCTCTTCCGCGCCCATATAGGCGCAGGCGGTTCCAGTGCCGGACCGGGCCGCCCGCAGGGTCGTTTGACCTGCATCGGTCGAAAGGGGGCCGCCGGTGATACTGTCGGGAAGCTCCAAGTTTAAGGACTTGGCCTGGCTGTTATCCCCCGGGCCGTTGGCATCCGCAGTGCCGCTGGTGTCCTTGCCGCAGGACACTAGAAAAATCAGGCCCGCCAGTATGGTGATAACGAGGGCAAGGCCTTTGAATCGCTGGGGTTTAATGATACGCATGTGTACATCCTCCCTTCAAGGTAATGGAAATTTGGCTTCGCCTGCCAAGCGCCGTTCAACGGATTGAAGCAGACGCTTTTTTGTGGTTGGTGAAAGGAGACTTGGATTTTTCTCTGGTTTGAAAAAGATAAAAAGGGGAGAAAAAGACGCATATAAGGCTGTTGCCCATATCGCAATGGCCCGCGGGCTTTCGTTGTGCCGGGAGGTCGGGACGAAAAAATCGTTTTTTCAAATCTGAGGTGAGATGGTGTCCCATAGGGGTGAGAGGAGCTGTCTTTACCCCAACATCAAGGCACTTTTTAAACATGCAATCCCTGTTCACAAAAAAATTGTTCGGGTCCGCCACTGGTGTCTTTATCCTGCTTGTTATCACCGCCGCGGCCCGAGCCGACACCCATGCTCTGGCGCCCCCACCGGACCCGGCCCAGTCGATTACCTACTGGAAACCCCACGTCATCGCTGCCGAGACCGATCCGACCGTGGCCGGCGCCCATGCCGTCTTCAGTGTATTGCTGCGTGCCTGGGACCAGGCGCGTCTGGAGCCCAGCCTCTACGTGGTGAACGCGGCCTCCGCTAGCTGGGCGGCCTCATTGGCCGATGGCAGTATTTTGCTGACCCGTTCGGCCCTTGATACCATCATGGACTTCGGGCAAGCGCGCGGGGCGCATTTACTGGCCTTTGTCTTGGCCCATGAGCTGGCCCATCAGCGTGCCGATGACCTTTGGCATCAGCGCTTTTTCCGCCTCATCGGCAGCCAGGATCCAGAGATGCGCAAACAGATCGCAAAGGGACTGCCTCTGAAGGAAGAGATGCTCGCTGATATGGAAGAGAAGGAGGCCCAGGCCGACCATGATGGGCTGTTGATGATGGCCAGTGTCGGCTATGATCCTTACCAAATACTGGATGAAAAAGACTTCTTCACCGCTTGGATCGAAAATATCTGGCAGGCGATCTGCCCTTCGGAGGGGGAAAATGGCGCCATCGCCGATGCCTGCATCGAGGCGCATAACCGCGCCCTGCGCGCCCGAGCGCAATTGGCCGCGATCGCCACCCAAACCACTCTATACACCATGGGCGTGCAGGCCTTCGTGGCGGGCCGTTACCAGAACGCCCGCCACTACTTCTCGGTCTATGGTCGCAGCTATACCAACCGGGCCGTCTTGACCGCTATCGGTTTAACCCATTTCTCCGAGGCGCTGTTGATCCAGCAGCGACTGCCTGTGCAGGGGCCGGCGTTTTACTATCCCGTGCTCTTGGATGCCAATCCCCTCACCGCTGTAGACACCAGCGAAGATCTCACTGCCAAACGGTCTGACGCAGAGGCCGATTTGGCGAGGAATAGGCGCTTGCTGCAGGCCAACCTGGAGAGAGCCATCACCCTCTTTGAAAAAGCCATTCGTCTGGAACCACATCATCCCAAAACCTACTTGATGCTGGCCTACAGCTATCTGCTCGGTGGCAATACATTTATGGCAAAGGGGATCGTCCAGGGCAAATATATACCGAAATTTGGGAGCGATACGGCCTCAACCCTGATTCTGGCCATGACCACCGCCTTGGAGGGGGATCACCAGCAAGCCCAGGTCGCATTTGAAAAAGTGATCGCCGATCTGCAAACCGCCCCGGTAGTACCGACCTTCCCCAAAGATCTGCTCACCTACGCCGCCTTTCACAATAGCGCGGTGCTGGCCGAATACCTGGGGCAGACCGCAGAAGCCGAGCGACTGTGGCAGGCGCTTGCCCGGCAGGCAAAAACAGCTGGCAATAGTCTGATTTTCCGCCTATCCTTGAATCAGTTGAAGATCGATTCTCCCCGAACCCATCTCCTGGCAGACGCTCCGACCATCGCCGGGGTGCGCATCGGTGACCGGTTTGCTTCTATAACGGAGGATGCAAAGGCGTATCAGTCAGATGCGCTCTGGATAGAGGGGCAACCCTTCCGGGTACTGCGCAACACCAGCGGCAGCCGTTTTGTGGTTGGCCCGGATGAGGGCGTCGTCGGCGCCTGGCAGGATTCGGGACAGAACAACCCGGGGGATGTCACTTTCGCTGGACGGGTGGCCATCGGTGACGGTGCCAACCGCCCCATGAAGGCCATGGGCATCCCGGATCGCTGTGTGCACATGCTGGCGGGCGAGTATTGGGCCTATGACGCCTATGGTGTCGCCATGCACATTCAAAATAACAGGGTCGCCGGATGGTTTTTGTACAGCGCTGAATGATACTTTTCCAATTGGGTTTGACACTTACTAATGAGCACAGCGCCCCCCCATAATCCGCCCGACGGACAGCTCCAGGAGACCAACCACAGTCAGGTCGCCCTCGCCAGGCAGGCTGCCAGTGGTGATACCGCCGCCCGTAAGCGCATCAATCGGCTCATCCATCCCATCATCACCTACCAGACCAATCGTTTTTGCCGACGATTTTGCCAGGGCAACCGACATCGGTATGCCTGTACCCTGCAGCCGCCACCCGCCTGGCGGGCGCCCAAGCAAGCCCTGCTGTGTGAATTCGGCAACGCCAGCTATGCCTGGATGCTGGACGATCTGACCCGTAAAAAGCGGCTGTCGCGATTTGAAGGTCGACATGGCGCGCGCCTTTACGACTATCTCTACCGCATCGCCAACTCGCTGCCTTTTTACGAGCGCTGGAAGGACTGGCGCTTTGGACGAAAGGTTCATGTCCCCACTTATATTCGCGAGATGGGACCTCTAAGCGCAAGGGTTTTTCTGGAACTGCGGGCCCATAGCGGGATAGCGGAGATCGCCCACAAATTGAATCAGAGTGAAGCGGATACGGAAGCATTGTGTCATGCCATTGTCGCCACCCTGACCCAGAGAAACCGGTTGCACCTCCTGGATCCACCTCGCACCGTGTCCTTGTCCGAACCGGAGTGGAGCAACCACGACGGTCAGGCCCACAGGGAGCGTGAACGGGAGATTGAATATGTTGATGATCCGCCTGAGGAGAGAGAAGCAAAACAAAAACTGAACCGGGCCTGGCAACAATTGACCGCCGTAGAGCAGTTTGTACTGGAAGCGATGCTGATCGATGATGAGGATGCCGACGACGTTCTGCAAGCGTTGCAAAAACTCGGCATCAGCATCAAAAAGGGGGTTGCTCCCGAAAAATGCAACCGCCAGCAACTCTATTATTTTAGGAGAAAAGCCTTTCAAAGGTTGCGTGAGTTGATGCATTCAGCCTAATTCAGCGGTTTTTTCTCAAAAAAACCCGCCTGCGGCGTCATCTTAGTACCAGGTAGATATTCGTAAAGCTTCAACAGCAAAGTAACCACAGAAGGTGTCCATGAGCGCTTCAACCCATTTACACATCGATGCGATGGCCGATTATCTGGCCGACCCCCACTCGGCGGACGCCAAAGAGATCGGTCTGCATCTGGCCCAATGCGCCGCCTGCCGTTCCCAGCTCAACACTATGGTGGCAATGAAGCGGCACTTACCGGCGATCACAGGGGATGCCTTTGACACCGCCCTTGGAACCGATGGGTCCCTTGAACAAATGCTTCAAAGTCAGACCATTGAGCGCTTTGTGGACGGAGAACGGGTGGAGACAAAGGGGCAACAGGTAGAGGAGACCCTGTCCGAGAGTCCCTTGGCTTTAACGGCGGCCCTCCATTACGCAAGTCACACCATCGCCATGGATAGAGCGCTTGATTCCATGGACGCCTCATCCACAGCAAGCGCGACACCCCCCCGGCCAGCGCATGGCACATCATCCCGCAGCTTCAGTTTGGCCGCTATTAAAACCTGGCTCAGCCAGCGTATTCCCCTCTGGACCGCCCTGCCTGCCGCGGCCGTGGCAACCGCTATTTTAGTGCTGGCACTGACGATGATTTCTGCCCCCCACGGGGGCCGCCTCCAGATTGCAACTTATCAGGACAACCCCGTTGTTCAGTTCCGATCCCACAACCAAGCTCCCGGGATCGGTTTTTTTGGTACCGCAGCGAAAAGCAGCGCCCCTTTTGAATCGGTGACGGTTGAGGCCACGGCCAAGGAGGGCATAACCATGTCCTGGCCCCCGGTGCCCCAGGCCAGCGCGTATATGGTGCGCCTTGCCCGCCGTGAAAAAGGGGGGACGGTGCCTCTTGCCGAAAGGACAACGTCAGCAACGACGGTTACTTTCAAGGGGCTTGAAATCATCTTCGACCACAGGTATGTCTGGACCCTGTCGGGAAAAACCACGGATAAAAAGGACTTTTACGCAGAAGGTGGATTTGTCTTCCATCAATGAGAAATTTAACATTCTATCTGCCCGCCTAGAACTCACAAATGACGGAACGGCTCATGGCTCACCCAAAAGCGAAACTGGCTCTCATCGTTCTGCTCGCAATCTGTCTCTCCTGGCCATTGATCATACCTGCTGGTGCGCGGGCCCAGTCCCGCGGCATCGGCCTGGAGGCTGCGGCGCCGCCCGGTATCACCCCTGCCGGTGGCACTTACCGCGCCTTGATTATCGGTAACGATGCCTACTCCGACGGGAGCGGCCTCTGGAAACCCTTGAAGACCGCAGTTGCCGGTGCGCGCGCCTTGGGTTCACTGCTGACAGAGCGCTATGGGTTCGCCGATGTGGAACTGCTGGAGAACGCCACGCGCAGGGAGATATTGATCGCCCTGCAGGACCTCGCAAGGCGCGTCATGGCCAATGACAGCGTCATCATGTACTATGCGGGACATGGCTTCATCAATCTCGAGACCGAGAAGGGCTATTGGGTGCCCGTCGACGCCAAGGACACCGACCACACCACCTTCCTGCGCAATTCTACCATTCGGGACGAACTAAGCACCATCGCCTCGCGGGCCAAACACACCCTGCTCATCTCCGACTCCTGTTTCAGCGGTACTCTGCTGAGAAGCGGCACTCGGGGCATCTCCACACAAGGTGCCACAGAGGCCTACTACCGCAAGGTGGCCAACAAGAAGAGCATTCAGATCCTGACCGCCGGCGGGGTGGAGTATGTGGACGACGATTACCAGCGCTCGGGCCATTCGCCATTTACCTATTTTCTGCTGAATGAGTTGACCCACAATGAGCGTCCCTTGCTAACGGCCAGCGAATTGTCGACCCATGTGGAGAAAGCGGTGGCCAACAATGTGGACCAGGTGCCGGAAAGCGGTGTGTTTCAGGGCGCTGGTGACGAGCTGGGCGAATTCATCTTCATCAATATCGATGTGGTTGTGGATGGCCTTCCCAAGGAGAAGGTCAAGGTGAAGGTCAATGTCGTGGACGCCGCTGACCCAGGAACCGACACCGGGGTTGTGGACACCCAGCCGTCGCAAGCCACCGCCAGCGATCTCAGCCTGGGCCTGGGGGTTGAATTGTTAGCCGGCGGTTGGTCCGGTAACGATGCGGCCGGCGACACCGATTTCGACGGCGGTGGCGGTCAGTTGGGATTGGATATCTCCCTGCAAAAGCGCCGATTCTATACCATTCTCGGGCTGAAATCCGGCACCTATACCTTCAGCGGCGACGCCCCCGGTCAGGTCTCCGCCACCGAAACCACGGCCTCCAGCGACGTTAAAATTACCCACACCGAGTTGGACCTGGCCCTGGGATATTACTTCTGGAAGCATGTCTCCCTCTTCCTTAATCTACAGGCCGTAACCAATAAATGGGACAACAACGACTATAAGCTGCAGTATGGTGGCTTCGGTGGCGGTGTGACTGGGAATTGGCCCATCACCAGGCGCTGGGATCTCTTCGGTTCTCTATCCATTATGCCAAAGACGAGCGTAAACGATGACGATAAAAAGGTCGGCGATGTCAGCGGCGGGGAGATCGAACTCGGTGCCGCCTATAGAGCCAGCGACCGGCACCGCTTCGGCCTGGGACTGAGATTCGCCAGCCAGAATTACGATTTCGATGCCGGCGACGATCAGGAACATCAAATGGTCGGACTGTTTTTCAGGTATGACTACCGCTATGGATTTTAGGAGCCGGTGGAAGCTGAGAAGCGGGGTCGCCGTCTGGGCACTCTTTTTGGGCGTCTTTTTAGTCCCCCAGCATGGGCGGGGCGATGATCTCCCGAAAAGGGCCGACCCCATCCAGGTGGAGATAACCACCCATCTGGGGGATAAACAAAGCTTTGTAGAAGGCGATACCATCGCCTTCTTTCTCAGTTTGGATACGGACGCCCATATCGTGGCCGTCTATGAGGATGCCGAGCACCGCAGGGTTCAGATCCTTCCCAACGTCAACCAGGAAAGCAATTACTATCGCAGCGGCATCTTCCACCCCATTCCTGGGAAAGACGCCTCGTTTCGTTTTCTGGTGACGGAACCCTTTGGTACGGAGACCCTTTATGTCTTCGCCTCAACAACGCCCATGGCCGACCTGCCCGGAGACTTGCTGGACAACGGCCTCAAACAATTGCACGGCGATATGGACGCCATCCGAAGCCTGATCAAGGCTCAGGCCGGCGCGGCATTCGGCGAGTGTTCTCTGCAGATCCGCACCAGACCCGGCAGCTGACAGACACCTCCATTGCCCGCCTCGGGCGACTCTCCCACTCAATGTGCCGTCCCATCCGGCGATCCTGGCGAAGATCCACCAGGCTGCGTACGCTCTGCGGTTGCCCGTCAAATGTTGGTTGGCGTGGGCAGGCAGGGCGACGCTACCGCTGCTGAAAGTGCGGCATTGAAACCAGTCCGACCCCACCTCATGGGCCGGGTCGTTGACCCAGGTAAGATGTTGGAAGTTGGTGTTGCCGTTCTCGGTGGGCTCGTAACTAAGGGTTATGAATAATGTGGGTTAATAATAGTAGATACGTAAGTCGTCATACCATATGTAGCAATCCACTGATGGGGCCCAGCTTGCGTCAGCTCCACCATGGAATGTAGAGAAGTAGAAAGTATCTATCAGGCTGCCATCAGTGACAAACCGAAGGTCGGTACGCAATAGCGCTTCTTCCCCATTTATCCATATCTGAACTTCCCCATCATTATTGTTACCAGTGTTGATTTTTACGCGTTCTATAACCTGATACCATTGTCCCTGTTGAAAGTATACATCCACAGTGTTGGTGACTAAGGTCATGTCTTCACCATAAGATCCTGGTTTATCCATATGATACAGATAAAGTACTGCTTTTCCTCCGGGACGCCACATCAGCCGGGCAGAGAAGCCGTTGCTACCGTCGCACCTGGAGCCACCGCTGCAGAGATTCCCGCTAGCCAGACCGGGTAGCTTGCCTCCCTCGTTGTCGTCACCCCAATCAAAATTTTCAGAGAACTGTAGCCAATAAGAGATGTAGACTTCTTCCCTCGGTGTGAACATCAAAGGTACCTGTGCACCATTATTGTAAGGAAGGTAGGTACCTGCCGGGTAGTTAATTCTGAGAGAGCCATTGCCTGTGTGCGCATGCTCGGTGTCGATATGGGCCCGTTCCTGGTTGAAACCTTGCACCCAGGCAGGATCAAAGCCATCGGCCTCCCATGAATTCAGTGTATAGGGACTTTCATCCGTTCCTGTTTCAAAACCTGTTTCATTAATTGTTACACCCTCGGCAGTTAGTGGGTCGGTGGTGGCCTCGAAGGTGTTGCTGTAATCGGAGGTCTGCTGGCCCAAATAAGCAGAGATCCGGTAGTAGTAGGTGGTCTCCGCGGACAGGCCCGTGTCCGTATAACCGGTCTCGTCAGCCTCGATATCGATCACTGTCGCTACCGTGAAATCTTCGTCTTCGGCCCTTTCGAGGCGAAAGCCCTCCTCATTGTCCGCATTGTCCTGCCAACTCAAAACGATGCTGCTTGCTGACACGCCCGTGGTCTGCAGGAGGGACGGAGCTATGGATGTGAGGGTAGGAGATGTGGTATCCGATGAAGTTTGTTCTTCACCCCCCGACCCACATCCCGTCAATACGGTTAGGAGTACCAACCCTAAGATAACCATCTTGTTCATCTTATCCATCCAAATCACTTGGTCACAAGATCAAGAATACACCAGACAATCCAAGCAGGGTTTTCGATGACCACCACTATTTCGAAAGCGGGAAGTATTGTTGGTCTGAATTCGTTGCTTATTTGTATCCGTGTATCACTAGTGGGTGAGCATTTCGGTCACCGGATGGTTTACTCCAGTGTGCCGTCCCATCCGGCGATCCTGGCGAAGATCCACCAAGCTGCGTACGCTCTACGGTTACCCGTCAAATGCTGGTTGGCGTGGGCAGGCAGGGCGACGCTACCGCTGTTGAAAGTGCGGCATTGAAACCAGTCCGACCCCAACTCATGGGCCGAGTCGTTGACCCAGGCAAGATGTTGGACGTTGGTGTTGCCGTTCTCGGTGGGCTTGTAGCTGTCGTCACCGTAGTTGTAGGTATCCTGGGTCCAGTAATCCAGGCAGAAGTAGCCGTTGGTCTCGCAGTAGTCGCGGATGCGTTTGTAGTTCTGGTAGGGGGTTCGAGTGTAGGGCGGCTCAGGGGTATCGCCGTCACTACCGAAGGCGTAGCCGGTCATGAAGACGAAAGTCACCGCGTCATCCACGGTGCGCTCCTTGGATCCGCCGGCCCGATACATCTCGATCAGCTCGGCGAAATTGTCCAGATAGATGGTAACGTCGTGGCCACCGATGGCGCACCAGGACCACATGACCACGTTGCAGTCGGTGTTCGCATCCAGGTAGGTCTCCGTGGTTCGGAAATAGGCCGTGTGGCCGTCTGCATCGACGGTATCGTGGCTCAAGTCCTGGGCCGTCGAGTACACCCCGGAGGGCCGATAGTGGATGTTCAAGGCGCCGCTGACGGCGGTGCCGTTGAAGGTGACATGGTACAGGCTGTCGTCGCCGCTCTTGTATTCCATCAGCCCGCGCATGCCGTCCACCACTTGGGAGGAGTGGGAAGTGCCGCAGTACATGATCTTGAGGTCCTCCTTGGCCGCGCTGATGGCACTCTGGGGGATGCGGCGCAGGACACTCTCCTTGGCGACGGTGTAGTCGGCGATATAGCTGGCGTCTACGGGTGGCTCGGTTTCCGTTGAGGCTGAGATCGGATCGGTATATGCGGAGTTGCCCACCGAATTGTAGGCCTGGATGCGATAGTGATAGGTTGTATCTGCGGTCAGGCCGGTGTCCTCATAGGTGGTCTCGTCGGCCTCGATGTCGATCACTGTTGCTGCCGTGAACGCTTCGTCTTCGTCCCTTTCGAGGTGAAAGCCCTCCTCGTTGTCCGCATTGTCCTGCCAGGACAGAGCGATGCGGTTGTGCAGCACGCTAGTGGTCTGCAGCAGGGTAGGGGCCTCGGGAACGACGGCGGGCAACGGGTCGGTGGTGGCCTCTACTGTGTTGCCGTAATCGGAGGCCTGCTGGCCCAAATAAGCAGAGATCCGGTAGTAGTAGGTGGTCTCTGCGGACAGGCCCGTGTCCGTATAACTGGTCTCGTCGGCCTCGATGTCGATCACAGTGGCAGCCGTGAACGCCTCATCTTCGGCCCTTTCGAGGTGAAAGCCCTCCTCGTTGTCCGCATTGTCCTGCCAACTCAAAGCGATGCTGCTGGCTGACACGCTCGTGGTCTGCAGGAGGGACGGAGCTGCGGGAACAACCAGGGGCAGCGGATCCGTGGTGGCCTCGAGGGTATTGGCGTAATCGGAGGTCTGCTGGCCCAGATAGGCCGATATGCGGTAGTAGTAGGTGGTCTCCGCGGACAGGCCCGTGTCCGTATAACCGGTCTCGTCGGCCTCGATGTCGATCACCGTGGCAGCCGTGAACGCCTCATCTTCGGCCCTTTCGAGGTGAAAACCCTCCTCATCGTCAGAATTGTCCTGCCAACTCAGGGTGATGGCCGAAGCGGTGGCATCTTGGAGACCCAATGCGCTCGGCGCGGGGAGCACCACCACCTGGTCGGGCGTATGCACTTGAATCTGATCGCTAACGGTCGAATCCCCCTCCTGGTTGAATGCGCGTATTCGGTAGTAGTAGTCCGTGGATGGCAGCAGGTTGATATCCTGGTAGGTGGTCACATTGGGATCGAGGGTGAAGCTGTCCACCAGGGCGAAGTCGCTGGAAGGGGCGCGTTCCAGGCGGAAGCCCTCTTCATCGTCGGACCGATCCGCCCATGTCAGCCGCACGGAGTTGCTGGTCAGCTCGGAGTAGGTCAGGCCATCCGGCGCCGTGGGCGGCGCTAGCGGTTCCGCCTGGGTCTCTGCCTGGGCCACACCACTCTCTGGGGATTGTCCGGCGCTGTTGAAAGCCAGCACCTTGTAGTAATAGGTCGTCTCGGGCGTGAGCCCCTCATGGGAATAGGTCCGGACATTTGCGGCGGCGATATCCACTTGGTCGAAGGTGGACCCGTCCAGAGAGCCCATGATAATAAAACCCTCCTCGTTGTTCGAGTTATCGCGCCACGCCAGGGTGATGCGGCTTGGGGAAACGGGTTGCGCCGAGAGGTCAGCGGGGGCTTGGGGTGCAGAGACGGGCAGGGCCGCCGTTTGAACGGCCAGGGGTTGGGAGTAGGCTGATTCACCGACGGCGTTGATGGCCCGCACCCGATAGTAGTACTGGGTCTCGGGGGTCAGCTGGCTATCTTCATAGCGGGTTTCATTCACATCGGCCGCCAAGGTATCGGCATCGGTGAAATCCGCTTGACGGGAGCGCTCGATCTCGAAACCGGTTTCGTTGGTCGCGGTGTCCTCCCAGGTCAGGGTCAGGGTGGTGGCGGTTACCTCCGCGGCTTGGAGGTTCGTGGGCGGCGTGGGCGCCGTGGCCCGGTCAACAACGACTTCCACCTCGGCCGTGTTTGAGTAAAAGGAACGCTCAGTGCCACTCACTGCGCGGATACGATAGCTGTACACGGCGCCCAGCGCTACGGTCTCATCGCTCAGGAAGGTCGCCTCGGCGTTCGCCCGGGTGAGCAAGCGGAACTCTTCCCCCTGGAGGGCGCGTTGAATCTCAAACCCGGTTTCGTTCCCCGAGCGGTCTTCCCAGCTCAGGTTCACCTGGTCCTCGGCCACAACCTCCGCCGTCAGGTTGGCCGGGGCCTTGAGCTTCTTGTGGCCATCATCCCCACAAGCCAATAGTAAGAGTGCCACCCAGGTCAGTACAAATAGCCGTTTCATCTTTCCCTCCAATGGTCGCCGCGTCAGGTATAGGTGATGTTCGGATCAGGTCGAGGATAGAAGCGGATCTGCCGTTCGACAGGTCCTCATAGTGGATAGCAGCAAGGAACAGGCCAAAGGGCCGGCAGGTGAAACGTACCCATGGCCTGTCTCACCAAAAGGGTGCTTGGGTGAAATAACAATACGATTTTACAAATGAAAATTACGGGGATGAGGTTCGCTCGTCCGATTGAGAGGGACTGGGTGGGAAGGGTGCAATGGTACCTTCGCCCTGCCGGTTACGATAATTTCATCTGCGCTGGGTACCTATTGGTACCCTCTGCCATGTCTCTGGGTGGAGAGGGGGTTCCGCGGCACATGATGTTGAGCTTCTCCTATCCATCTGAAGGGCCTCCTGGAGGATGGACCCCAGGAGGCTTCTTTGGTGATGGCCTAATCGGAGATGAATGGGGTGCCGACGGGGGGTTCGCTTACCGTTGTGACCGGAATCGGATCGGCATATGGGGAGTCGCCCGCCGGGTTGTACGCCCGGATGCGGTAGTAATACATCGTTTCCGCGGCGAGGCCGGTGTCCTCATAGCGGGTCTCGTCTGCGGCGACATCAAATGAGGTGGCTGCAGTGAAGTATTCATCGTTGGCCCTTTCGAGGCGAAACCCATCCTCGTTGTCCGAATTATCCTGCCAGGTCAGGACGATGCTGTGGGCTAGGATGCTTGTGGCCTCAAGAAGGCTGGGTGCTGCGGGCACAACCGGCGGCAGGGGATCCGTAGTTGCCGCGAGGGTATTGCTGAAGTCGGAGGTCTGTTGGCCTAAAAAGGCATTGACCCGGTAGTGGTAGGTCGTCTCCGGGTCGAGTCCGCTGTGGGTGTAGGTGGTTTGATCGGCGGCGGTGGTATCCAGGGTCATAAAGGTTTGCCCGCCGTTGGTGGAATAGGTGATGGAAAAGCCCTCTTCATTGCCGGAGTTGTCCTGCCAGCTCAGCGTGATGGTGGTGGGGGTGTTGTCTTGAACACCCAGGGCGGTGGGCGCCGGCAGCGGGAGGATCTCCACGGGTGTCTGCACCTCCAGCCCATTGCCGGCATCGGAGTCACCCGCCGCGTTGAATGCGACGACACGGTAGTAATATCGGGTGCCGGGCAGCAGGTTGCTGTCCTGATAGGTCGTCGTGTTAGGATCGAGGGGAAACGCATCCACCAGAGCGAAGTCGTCTGTCTGGGAGCGCTCCAGCCGGAAGCCCGCTTCGTTGTCTGAGGTGTCCGTCCAGGTCAGACGCACGGAGTTGCTGGTCAGTTCGCTGTAGGCCAGATCCTCTGGTGGTGTCGGGGCGGCCACCGGTTCCGCTTGGGTCTTGGCCTGGACCACCTCGCTGGCCTCAGATTCTCCAGCACCATTATATGCGATCACGTAGTAGTAGTAGGTTGTTTCGGGCGTAAGCCCCTCATGGGCATAGGTATGGATATTTCGAGCGGTGGTGTGGATCTCTTCGAAGCTGGACCCGTCAAGGGAGCCCATGAGCGTAAAACCCGCTTCGCTGTCCGAGTTATCGGACCAGGTGAGGGTGATGGTGCTTGAAGAATCCACCTGTGCGGTTAGGTCCGACGGGGCCTGGGGCGGTGCGAGGGATGCGGCGGCGGTCTCGACCATCAGGGCTTGGGAGTATGCCGATTCGCCGACGGCGTTGATCGCCCGTACCCGATAGTAGTACTGGGTCTCGGACCTAAGCTGGCTGTCTTCGTAGCGGGTCTCATTCATGTCGGCGGCGAGGATTTCAACCCCTGAAAAATCTTCCTGCAGGGAGCGTTCGATCTCGAAGCCGGTTTCGTTGGTCGAGGTGTCAATCCAGGTCAGGGTCAAGCTGCTAGCGGTCACATCAGTGGCCTGCAGGCTCATGGGCGGCATCGGCGCAGAGTCCCGGTCGACAACGACTTCGACCTCGGCCGTGTTAGAATAATAGGAGCGTTCCTTACCGCTCACGGCGCGGACACGATAGCAGTATACGGCTCCCAGGGCCACGGTCCTATCGTTTATGGTGGTTGTGTCGGCATTTGTCCGCGTGAGTATTCGGAAGCCTTCCCCCTTGAGGGCGCGGTGGATTTCAAACCCGGCTTCATTCCTGGACTGGTCCTCCCAGATGAGGTTGACCTGATCCTCAGCAACAACATCCGCCGTCAGGTTGGCCGGTTTGTTGAGCTTTTTTTTCCCATCATCCCCGCAAGCCAGCAATAAAAGTGCCGCACAGGTCAGTACGATTAGGTGTCTCATCTTGCCCTCCAATAGCCGCCGCGTCAGGTTTCGGTGATGTTCGGATCTGGTAGAGGATAGAATCGGACCGGTCTTTCGACGGGTCCTCTGGAGAGAGCAGCCAGGAGCCGCCGCGCCCAGCCTGTTCCATTAAATCTGCACCGCAAATATATAACAGTTCTATATCATAATTAAAACCGTTTATGGCCAGAATCGCTCGCCTTGGCGGTGTCCTCTCACCCCTTTCATGTGCTCCGAAAAAAAGCCGATAGTAGAACCAAGTTGGCCTAAACGATACAGCAGGAGCCGCCAGACAATTGGATTCCGATCACCAAACCAAAGCAGCGCCCACGCCTGAAGGTGGGGTTCCGGGGACAGATAGCCCTATAGAAAAGGTGTTGCAGCGCATCGATCGCACTGAGGATTTCCCCACCATCTCTAAATATGTGATTGAAATTAATAAAAAACTCTCTGAAAACGCTATTCACTCCTCCGCATCCGAGCTGGCCAATATGATCCTCAAGGATTATGCCCTGACCAATAAATTGCTCAAGCTGGTCAATTCCGCCTTTTACGGATTTTTGACGGGTAAGGTGACCACTGTGACCCGCGCCGTGGTGGTCCTGGGCTATGACAACGTGCGCCTGGCCGCCGTGAGTCTGTTATTGTTCGATCATTTCGAAAGCAGATCGGGCGCTAGGGATCTGAAGGATGCGGCCATCAGTTCATTTTGGTGTGGCCTGATCGCAAAGGAGATCGCCAAGATCCAGGGCGGCATCGATCCGGAGGAGGCCTTTATCTGCGCCATGTTGCACCAATTGGGAAAGCTGCTGACCATTCACCACCTGCCCAAGGAGTACCAGGAGATCAAAGCGCGCGTGGCCCAGGGAGGAGGAAAAGAGACGCGGGTCGTCCATCAGGTCCTGGGCGTTTCTTATAAAAGCTTGGGTTTGGCCGTCGCCCGGCAATGGAGTTTTCCCGAGAGCATTCTCAAGTCCATGGAGCCACTTCCCCTCGAGGCGCTGAAGGAGAAGGGGCCGGGTGTCACCCCCCTGTGTGCAGTAGCCAATTTTTCCAATGCCCTCTGCGGTATCATCAATAGCGTTCCGGAGCAGAGAGCGGCCGCCATAAAGGATCTCTTGGGACGCTATAAAAACCATATTCTCGTCTCGGGCAAACAGCTTATGACCTTGATGGTTGCCAGCCTGAAGAGCCTTCACAAACATGCCGACGCCCTTCAATTCAGCGTCAAGGAAAGCGATTTCATGGTGCGGCTTTCCGGCGATTGTACCGACACGCAACCTGACGGTGGCGGTATAAACCGCGACGACGCCTCCGGTCCTCAAGCAGAAAAGAAGCCGGCCTTTCGCCTGGCCGGCGATGAAGTGCTAGATGAAATAGATCCCGATACCGATGGTGAAGATGCCGCCAGCATAATCATGAGCGGTGTCCAAGAGGTCTCCAGCGCAATGATTGGAACCTTCGAAATTAATGACGTTGCCTTGATGAGTCTCGAAGTCATCTACCGTGCCTTGCGGTGCCAGCGAGCACTATTGTTCATCAATGACGGCCACAGTAACTTGATGGAAGCGCGTTTTGGATATGGCCCAGATATTCAGCGCCTGGTGGGTCGGCTTCAGTTTTCAACAGACACAGACGCGAATGCGGACCTGTTTTCCCTATCCCTGGCAAAAGGCAAAGACCTCGTCGTGGAGGATGCCCACGATTCCCAGTTGCATCCGCTACTCCCACCCTGGTATCGCAAGAACCTCGACGCCAAGGCCTTTCTCTTCATGCCCGTCGTCTATCAGAAGATATGTATCGCCGCCTACTATGCGGATCAGAATGTATGCCGGGCCCCCCTCAACGCCACCGCGCAAAAAAATTTGTCCTTACTGCGCAACCAATTGATCCTGGCGATCAAAATGAGGCGCTGAAAACCGGCTGCTTTCGTATGAAGCTTGACCCGATTATACTAAAGCGCGTCTTAGCGAAGGCCGCCGAGGAGGGAGCCGTCAGCAATGGCCGCATGGAGCCGTTGCAGGTCTCTATCCAGGCGGCGGTCGCGTTTCAGCACTGCCGAATGGTCGCGCACGGCGGAGAGCAGCGCTCGACCGGGCGTCGCTAGGGCGCTCTCGGTCCGCAGGCCGGCGGCGTTGGAGAGGGCCACCAGCAAGGTGGCCAGCACTTGCTGGAGGAGGTCGGTGACCTCGGCGGCGCTCAGGGCGGCATTGAGGCCCATGCTGACCTTGTCCTGGTTGTGCACCTCGGTGGGCCGCGAGAGGGTCGTATCGGCCGCCGAGCGCTGGATGCAGCGCGCCGTGAGGGCGCTCGTTGTCAGTTGAAGGGCCTTGAGGCCACATCCCTCGTAGGCCACCAGGGTTTCCGGCAGGCCCATGTTGAGACGGCTGTCCACCAGGAGGGCATACTGGCGGTCGAGGAGGTCGGCCACCGAGGCGGCGGCGGTCTTGAGCAAATCCATGGTCAGGGCGATGTGGCCTCCGTAGAAGTTCCCGGCGAACAGGACGGTGCCGCTGTCGGGGTCCACCATGGGGTTGTCGTTGACGCTGTTGAGCTCACGGGTGAGGAGGGTCCCGGCCCATTGGAGGGCATCGCGGGCCGCGCCGAGCACGTGAGGGGCGCAGCGCAGGGAGTAGGGGTCCTGGATGATGCGTTGAACGGCGTCGCCCTCGGCCTTGCCCCGGTCGATGAGGCCGCTACCCTCGAGGGCCTCTCTGATGGCCGCCGCCGAGGCGATCTGGCCCGGGTGGCCTTTGAGTGTATGGACCACCGGGTGGAAGGCGAGACTGCGACCGTAAAGAAGCTCTAACGCAAGGGCTGTTGCCCTTTCGCCGAGACCGAGGGTGGTCTCCATCTGTCGACAGGTGAGGGCGCCCACCGCCGTCATCACGCTGGTGCCGTTCATGATGGCCAAGCTCTCCTTGGGGGCGAAGGCATGGGGTCGCAGGCCGGCCCTTTCCAGGGCCTCTCCCGCAGGGAGGATCTCGCCGCGGAAATAGGCCTCGCGCTCCCCGGCCAGCACCGCCGCCAGGTAGGAGAGGGGGGTCAGGTCTCCCGAGGCCCCCACCGACCCGAGGCTGGGGATCACGGGGATGACATCAAGATTGAGCAGGTCGCAGAGGGCCTGGAGTAACTCGGGGCGTACGGCCGAGTATCCCTTGGCCAGGCTCACCAGACGGGTGAAGACGATGGCGCGTCCCTCCTGGGGGCTGAAGGGCTGGCCCAGTCCGCAGCCATGCTGGTGGATGATCTGGTAGGCGAAGCTCTGGGTGTCGGCGATGCTGCGGGCGGCATCATTACCCACCCCGGTGGTGACCCCGTAGACCGGGTGGCCGGCGCTGAGGGCGGTTTCGAGTGCCTTGCGGCCGGCCTCCAGGCGTTCGCGCCAGGCAGCGTCATCTGAGAGGCTCAGCCTGAGGCGGCGGTTGGCCGCAGCGCTGATCATGTTCAGGTCGACCATCTCATCGGAGATGGCCAGTTCCATGGGCTCTGTGGCTGGGGTCCTCATTGGGCGTTGGTCTCCTCATGGTCGCCAGTATCAGGCTCGCGTCCTACCGGGCAGGCCGCCAGGCAGTGGAAACAGCCGGCAATGGTGCCCACCCCCTGGACCAGGGCGCGGTAGAGGCGCGAAAAATCGTACGCATAGAGCCTCTGACTGCGAACCTCCCCCACCTCTCCCTCCATTACGTATTTGATGAAGCTCTGCAATGGGCCCACCCCGTGGGGCATGGCCAGGGGGATGCACTTGCCCTTCTTGATGGTGCGGTTGCCCCGGGCGATTGCCTGGTTGGGGCAGGCTCGGATGCACGCGTCGCATCTCTCCCCGCAGGGATCGAAGTCCAGTTTGGGGTCGGGTTCCAGCTCTATGTCGGTGAGGATGGTGTTGAAGTAGACCCGTGGCCCGAACTGGGGGGTGACGATGAAGGTGGGCACCCCAATGGTACCCAGGCCCGCCTCGGCAGCCACGTGGCGGTGGGAGAGCTCGCCGAAGATCCCCAGGTTGGTCCAGTCCGGATCCACCATGGTGCCATTGGACAGAGGCAGGGCGCGGGACCCCTGGCGCTCGATGAAGTGGCCCACTTCCATGGCCCGCCGGTTGAGATATTCGTTGGTGCGCCAGGCCACCCAGCGGGCGTTCTGGACGCTGTCGCCGGTGCCCACGCTGATGGCCCCGCGCAGGATGCGTTTGCCGATGCTGATGGCGGTTTTAGCCTCCGGCCATAACCGCTTGGGGGTGTAGCGCGTGGGGGTGACCGCGTTGAGGTGGGCGGTGGAGACGAAACCCACTAGATCGGCCCCCTGGTCGAGGGCGTATTGCTTGATGGCTGATTTGAGCGCATCGTTTACCACATCGTTCTCCTGGGCTGAAGGGTGTGGAGCCATTCGATCATGTACTTGCCGATCGCTCTTTTAATGCATTTTTGAGAATCTTGCCGCTTTTTCCTCTCGGCAGGCGGTCCACCACGTGGATGCGACGGGGGATCTTGTACGCGGCCAGGTGGGGTTCGAGTTGTGCCAGCAAATCGGCAGCCGTGATGGTTTTGACATCTTCGGCGAGCTCCACAAAGGCCTCCGGTATTTCACCCCGGCGCCGGTCGGGACGCCCCACAACGGCCGCCGCCGCTACTGCGGGCAAGCGTCTCAGGGCCTGTTCGACCTCGGCGGCGTAGATGTTTTTACCAGAGCAGATGATCACCTCGCTCTTGCGGCCGACGATGTAGAGAAAACCCGCCGCGTCGCGATGGGCCAGGTCGCCGGTGGAGAACCAGCCCTCTTTCAAGACCTGGCCGGTGGCCACGGGCTGGCGCCAATAGCCGCCGAACACCGTGGGGCCCCTAACGATGATCTCCCCCGGTTGGCCCGCCGGGACTTCACAACCCGCGTCGTCCACCAGTTTCACCTCGGTGTGGAAGGCCGCCTTGCCGATGGAGCCGGCCTTGGCGTAGGCATCGGCCAGGTCCAGGTTGGTGATCCGCAGGGTTTCGGTCATGCCGTAGCCCTGGGCGAAGGAGATTCCTTTTTCGCGCTGATAGCGGTGGATCAAATCCACCGGCATGGGGGCCCCGCCGGCGATGAAAAAGTCGACGCGACTGAAGTCGGCCGTCTCCCAGCGCCCCGAGCGGGCCATCATCTCAAACATCACGGGTACGGCGAACATATAGGTAATTTTTTCTTCCATGAGGGTCTGGAGGGTGTCAGCCGGGCGTTCGAAATCCTCCAATACCAAGCTGCCCCCGGCGTAGACCACCGGCGTCACCGAGGCGCCTAAAGCGCCGATGTGGAAAAGGGGAGCCACCACCAGGGAGCGGCATTCGGGGCCCAGCCCGTAGGCCAGCAGGCTGTGGATGGCGCCGAAGAGTAAGTTGCGGTGACTGAGCAGGGCGCCTTTTGGCGTGCCCGTGGTACCCGAGGTGTACATGAGGATGAGGGGGTCGTTCTCCTGGGGCGGCGACTGGGGGATGAAGGTTTCGGCTTTCTCCAATGCGCCATCATCGACCAGTTGGTCCCCCAAGTCTTTTTCGGCAACCTCAGCGTGGATCATCACCCGTCGGGGACTCTGGAGGCTGAAGGCCAGCCTCTGGACGATCTGCCCATGGCTTCGTGAATAGAGCACCAACAGCGGTTCGCTGTCGGCCAGGATGTGGTCTATCTCTCCGGTGGCCAGGTGGGGGTTGACGGGTACCAGGATGGCCCCCAGCCTGGCGCAGGCGAAGAGGAGATCCACGAAGGCAGCGCCGTTCTCCATGAGGGCGACGACGCGGTCCCCTTTTTCAACCCCCCGTTCCACCAGGGCCGCGGCGGTGGCATTCATCCGCGTGTTGAAATCGACGTTGGTGAGGGCTAGCCCACCCGCTTTCAAAAAGGGGCGTTTGGGATAGAGCTCAGCCCGTTTGGTCACCCATTCGCCAAGGTTCATGAACCCTCCTTCGCTACAGCGTCATCGCCTTTCAATACCAGGGCGACAAAGGTGCCCCCCGGGGCCATGGCGTTGACCACCACCCGGCCGATACTTGCGTCCTGGATGGGTCTCCGTGCATGCTTGAGGGGCAGCTCCGGTTCCTCCAGCCCCAGGGTGGGGGCAATCTTGCCTTCGGCCAGGGAGAGGGC
>JBNKKA010000033.1:0-31150 GCA_050291585.1 Desulfobacteraceae bacterium | reverse complement strand
CTTGCGGGCCTTTGCGCAGACGTTGGGGTCGGCGGTGTAGATGCCGTCGACGTCGGTGTAGATCTCACACACGTCGGCCGTAAGGGCGGCGGCGATGGCCACCGCAGAAGTGTCCGAGCCGCCACGGCCTAGCGTGGTGATGTTGCCCTTGACGTCGCAGCCCTGAAAGCCGGCCACCACTACGATATGGCGTTTGTTGATCAACTTGCGCAAACGCGAGGCGCCGATCTCCAAAATACGGGCGTTGCCGTAGTCGCAGTCGGTGACCACATCCGCCTGGTGACCCAGAAGGCTCTCGGCCGGGTAGCCCATCTCCGTGAGCTGCATGGCTAGGAGGGCGGAAGTGGTCTGCTCACCGGTGGCGAGGAGGACGTCCATCTCGCGGCGATTGGGGGTTTCGCTGATGTCGCGGGCCATGCCGATCAATTTGTCGGTGACTCCGGCCATGGCGGAGAGGATCACGACGACATCATCGCCCTTATCATAGGTCTTGGCCACCCGACGGGCGACATTGCGAATTCTATCTATATCGGCAACTGAGGTGCCGCCATATTTCTGAACGACTAAGGCCATCCGCAGTTTTCCTTTCCTCGAGTTGGAGATGCCATTTTTAGGACCGCCCATTACCCACGATTAGCTATTTTGAGCTCATTCCTTCGAAAAATCGAGCAAATTTATCAAATCGACATAGGCTTGTCCATATGCAATCAACTTGATTCTACGGGCCTGGGGCGCGTCGGGAACAAGGCTGATGGACAAGTGTTCGGGGGGCAACTCGCCCGGGGGGAGGCGCTCGGGCCACTCGATGAGGACGACCCCGCTAGCGCTCGTCTGGTCGGCCAGGCCGAGGCTCTCCAGATCAGCCCCACCGGCCGGGAGGCGGTAGAGGTCCACATGGAAGAATGGCAGGCGTCCTGGGTATTCATGCACCAGGGTGTAGGTGGGGCTGGTGACGGCATACTCTCCAGGCACCGCTAATCCTGTGGCCAACCCTTGGGCGAAGATAGTCTTGCCGCTTCCAAGATCGCCTTTGAGCAGAAGTAGGCTACCGCCTTGTAATTGGCGACCGATGGTGTCGGCAAAGCGGCGGGTCTCTTCAGGGCTGCTCGAGGAGAGTTCCAGACTGGTTGTGGGGAGCTTCATTTGGATTCTGGGCCCGCTTTGACTGGCAAGAGGCAGTCGATCTCGGGCAGTTGTATCGGAGCGCTGTCGGGCAGGTCTGCAAGCTCTCGCGGTAGGGCCGCCATGAGGTCCGAGGCCAGGTAGCCTTGGGGGCCTATGGTTCGGGCGAGGGCATCACCGGCTGCTCCGTGCAAGTAAACGCCCAAACGGGCGGCCGCTTCGGGGGCGTAGTCCTGGGTGACCAGGCCGGCGATGACGCCCGTGAGCACGTCGCCCATACCGCCCGAGGCCATGCCGCTGTTGCCGCTGCTGTTGACCCAGACATGGCCGTCGGGGCGCGCTACGATGCTGCGGGCACCCTTGAGGACCAGCACGACGCCATGGGTGACGGCAAAACTGCGCGCCGTGGCCACGCGATCCTTTAGGAGGTCGGCCGTGGTTTGACCCGTCAGGCGGGCCATCTCCCCCGGGTGGGGGGTGAGGATCACGGGGACTTTTGCTTGGGCCAGGAGTTCGATCCTATCAGCCAGCAGATTGAGGCCATCGGCATCGATCACCAGGGGCAGGGGGCTTTGGTTCAAGAGCCCTTCCAGAAGGGTGCCCGTGTCGCTTTCCGTGCCCATGCCGGGCCCCACGGCGATGCATTTTCGTCCTGATGCCAGTCCCAGTATCTGAGGGAGGGCTTTGGCTGACAGGCCCCCCAAGTGGGTTTCCGCCAGCCCCACAGTCATAGCCTCCAGGGTCTGCTGGGCCACCAGGGCTTGTACCCCCTGGGGGCAGCCCAGGGTAACCAGCCCGGCGCCGGTGCGCAGGGCGGCCATGGCCGTCATGGCGGCGGCCCCCGTTGTGCCGGATTTACCGGCCACCACCAAGAGATGGCCGGTGCTGCCCTTATGGGCCTGAGGATCTCTGGGACGCAGCAGACGGCGGCTTCCCCCAGGGGTCAGCAGATGCTGGCGGCAACCGACTTTTTCAACGATATGCGCGGGGATGCCGATGTCGATCACCTTGAGCCGGCCTGTGTGTTGGACACCGGGATGCAGGAGGTGCCCTACCTTGGCGAAGGCGAAGGTCGCGGTAGCATCCGCCTTTACACAGAAGCCCTGGACTTGGCCGGTGTCGGCGTTGAGGCCCGAGGGGATATCCACGGCGAAAATGGGTTTTGCGGCGGCGTTTAAAAAGGCGATGGCCGCCTTGAAATAGCCGCGCACGTCGGCGTTGAGGCCGGTGCCCAGGAGGGCGTCGATCCACATGGTTGGTTCCGCCAATAGAGCGGTTGCGGCCTCAAAGGCTGCCTGGTCGGGCAGGTGGATCACCTCGATGTTCAGAGGGGCGAGGAGATCCAGGTTGAGTCGCGCATCACCCACCACTTGCTTGGGATCGCTGAGGAGGAAGACCTTAACCGAAAGTCCCTTCTGGTGGAGATAGCGGGCCATGACGAAACCATCGCCGCCATTGTTACCTCTGCCGGCCATCACGCCGATTGTGTCGCCGCACATCGGGCAGAGGTTTTCTATAAAGAAGGCGGTGGCCCCCCGTCCTGCGTTCTCCATGAGCAGACGACCGGGCAAGCCAAAGCTTTCGATGGTCTCACGGTCCATTCGTTGCATTTCGGAAGCGGTTACCAAATCCATACTTTCAGCCTTATGTTTTCTTATAGTTGGCCTGCCGTGGCGACCATCTCCCCCACAGCTTGGTGGAGGCCCATGAAAAGGGCCTGGGTAATGATGCTGTGGCCGATGATGAGGCCTTGGATTTCTCCGAGGCCCCTGAAGGCCGAAAGGTTCTGGCTGTTGAGGCCGCCACCCAGCCAAGGACTGAGCTTAAGGCGGTGGGCCAGCTTGATGCCATCCAACAGGTGGCCGAAACTCTGTTCGACCTGTTCGGGTGTGGTACCCAGGCTGAATTCCCGGGTATCGAGCACAACGCCGTTGGCGCCGGCTTGAAGGGCGAGTTTGACTTGCTCCGGCTGGGGCGCAATGAGGATCAGGGTCAGGATGCCGTTGTTTTGCAGGGCGGCAATACTGTCCTCCAGCTCCTTATGGTGGACCATGAGGTCGATGCCCCCCAGGGGCACTGCCGCCGACGGGTTAATGGCGTTGAGCACACAAAGGTCGGGGCGCAGGTCCATGACCAGGCCCAATAGTTCCGCGGCGGCCGGCATGGAGATGAGTAGTTTGCTGTGGACGGTGTCGCGCAGGAGTCGCAAGTCGCGTTCTGTGATCAGGCCACCCTCGGTGCCAAGACTAGCGGCAATGCCCGCCGCACCGGCCACCTGGGCATAGGCCGCTATGGCCACTGGATCCGGACGGCTGCTGCCGCTGGTCTGGCGCAGGCCACCCACTGGGTCGATAGTGACAAATACACCGGCCATCATTTCTCTCCTTGGGCAAGGGGGAGCTGGGTCCCCAGCAGGGCCATGAGTTCATCGCTCTTGGTTACCATGCGTTCAGCATCGGCTGCGTTGGTCACATGGTCGTAGCCGAAAAGATGCAGGATGCCGTGAACCAGCAACTGGTCCAGGCGCTCCTCG
This sequence comes from Desulfobacteraceae bacterium, assembly GCA_050291585.1. GTDB lineage: Bacteria > Desulfobacterota > Desulfobacteria > Desulfobacterales > Desulfosarcinaceae > JASJCL01. Next base: position 27,495 of record JBNKKA010000033.1, on the reverse strand, counting down.
AAGGGCATTGCGGCGGCATCGCACTCACGCCGGCAGGTGTCCAGGGAGATCACCACGTCTCCGATGAGATTCGGGGTGATCTCGCTGAAATCACCTTCCAGCATGGGGAAGGCAATGACGTTGGTGGGGCCATTGCGCTGGAGGTACTCCTGGTTGAGGGTCGCGATCTCATCATCATCGACCAAGACGATGGACAGCTCCCCCTCAGGACAATCCAAGGCGTTTAAGATGGCTGCGGCCTTCATCCGGACGTTTTCCGGCTGGACGGGCTGCTTTTCTTGACGATTGTCGATCTGAATCTCCATCCTTGTTTTCTCCACTGGTTGTCCGGTGCAGGGCCTGCACTTCGGCATATTCGATGCGGTGGTGGTGAATGCCGTTGAGGATATTGTAGAAGCTTTTGGCGATGCGGTGCAGGTCTTTGAGGGTCAGCTCGCAGTCGTCCAACTGACCGTCGGAGAAGATTTTGTTGATCAGATTTTGCACAAGACCCTGGATGCGTGCCGGAGTGGGATTTTCCAAGGTGCGCGAGGCGGCTTCGACCACGTCGGCCAGCATTACCAGGCCGGCTTCTTTGGTCTGCGGCCGCGGTCCGGGGTAGCGAAAATCGCTGACGTTGACATTCTCCTCACCCTTGAGTTGCTTGGCCTTTTCATAGAAGTAGCTGATCAAGCTGGTGCCGTGGTGCTGCTTGATGGTGTCGATGATGGCCGTGCCCAGTTTGTGCTGGTGGGCGATCTCGACCCCTTCTTTGACGTGGGCGCTGAGGATGAGGGCCGACATACTGGGGGCCAGTTTGTCGTGGCGGTTGCGGGCGTTGGCCTGATTCTCGATGAAATAGAGGGGCTTTTTGATCTTGCCGATGTCGTGATAGTAGCCGCAGACTTTTGCCAGTAACGGATTGGCGCCGATCTCAGTCGCCGCTGCCTCCACAAGAGAACCCACGATGACGGAATGATGGTAGGTTCCCGGCGCTTCGATCATCAGACGTCGCAGGAGGGGGCGGTCCAGGTTGGCGCGTTCCAGCAGGGTGATGTCAGTGGTGTAGTGGAAGAGCATCTCGATCACGGGCGCCAAGCCGATGGTGATGATACCGGCGAAGGCCCCGCCTATGAAGGCGAAGACCACGTTCCAAAGGAGGTCAAACCCGGTGACGTCGCCGAAGAAGAGGTCCACGGCTGTTGCCAGGATAACGTTGACTAGGCCGATCTTGAGACCCGCTTGGATGATGAGCTGGCGTTCACGGCAGGACTGGGTCCAATAGGCCGCAATGACGCTGGAGAGCCAGAAATAGATGAAGAGCTCAAAACGATTTTGAAGGACGATGGCACTGCAAACGGCCACTACTAATCCGAAGGTATGGGCAAGGGCGGGTCCCAGGAAAAGGCAGACTGTCATGGTGCCGCAGGCCAGGGGGATGCCGTAGACCAAAGATCGGGCCGGGATGGAGAAGAGGGAACTACTCGTCCAGGCATCGGTGAGGATGCCGGCGAACTTGGTCACCAGGAGGAGGGTCACCAGCATACAGGTGCAAAAGAGCAGGTTGCGGTCGTGTTCCCCACCCACCGCAGGGGTGTGCTGGAGACCGACGTAATACGCCGTCAGTAGCAGACAGATCAGCAGCAGGCTGCCGCCGATAACGCGGCTGAAGAGCTTTCCGGTGTGGGCCTGGTCAGCTAGCGCTTTCAATTTGGTGATCTGAATGGCAGTGACCCGCTCGCCTTCGCGCAGCACCATCTCGCCGGCTTTAATTTTATAGAGGACCGGCTTGCTCTGCGCAATGGCCAGTTGCTTGCGCGCCTCGGTTTCATGGCGGTTGAGGCTGATATTGGGCTGCAGAAGGCGTTGGATGATATCCACCACTAGGTTGATGCGGGCATATCCGCTACTGGCCAGGAGCGGTTGGCCAACGATGCGTACAATACTCTTGGCCTGGTCAGGCCCATAGTAGGGTTGCAGGTTTTTAACCACGCGCTCCTTCTGGGAGGGTAGTTCTCGCAGGATGATGCCCTTGTCCACCTCGCGCATGAGGAGCTCTTTGTTCGCGACGATGCCATTGCCCATGATTTCGGAGATGATCCGGACGATGTTGCTCTGCACTTGCTGGGAGAAGTCGATTTCTCTCAGGAGGGAGAAAGCCCCGTCGCTGACGGAGAGCCCCAGGGAGGTCTCAAAAGCGGCCTTGTGGTCGCGGTAGGCATTCGTAAACTCTGTCGGCCTGGGCGGCAGGCCCTGGATCTCGGCGTCGACCTCGCCATGCGGGGTTTGGGTCGGCTGCTGAGACCACTGGCGCATCTGGTCGAAGGCGGCCTCCACCCGTTGGATCAGAATGGCCATCTGGGTGGTGTCGTAATCGTAGACCGTGAGCACCGCGGCGGCAGCTTTGCGCTGGAGCTCCTCTGAAGCGGCCTCGTCTTCGATGAAAAAGTCTTCAGGCGCCTTGATATCGTGCTCGGCCACGTCCCCTAAGGCATAGCTGTATTGGCGAATCGAGAGGCTGGGATAGAGGATCAACAGGAAGAGTCCCAGGCAAAGACCCAACAGCAGCCAGGGCAGGTAGCCGCGCGAGGTGTTCGCATTGAATGCGGTCTTGGCTTTTCCTTTGGCCTCGGCGCTGCGCTCGCCCCTATCGGATCTACGGGGTCGTTTGGGTGTCTTCAAAATTTTCATAGGCACGGATGACTTCTTGAACCAGGCGGTGGCGAACCACATCACGCTTGGAGAAAAAGATAAACTCGATCCCATCGATATTCTGGAGAATCTGCTTGGCCTGCACCAGTCCGGAGGCTTTATCCGAGGGCAGGTCGATTTGGGTGATATCGCCCGTAATCACCGCCTTGGAACTGAAACCGATGCGGGTCAGGAACATCTTCATCTGCTCGGAGGTGCTGTTCTGGGCCTCGTCAAGAATGATAAAGCTATCATTGAGGGTGCGGCCACGCATGAAGGCCAGGGGGGCGACCTCGATGACACCCTGCTGCATCATGGCCGAGGTCTTTTCAAAACGCAGCATGTCATGGAGCGCATCGTAGAGCGGTCGCAGGTAGGGGTTGACTTTTTCGGCCAGGTCCCCCGGCAGAAATCCCAAGGCTTCGCCTGCTTCCACGGCGGGACGGGTGAGGATGATGCGACTGACGAGGCCCTTGCTTAAGGCCGCCACGGCCATTGCCATGGCCAGATAGGTTTTCCCGGTGCCCGCCGGGCCGATACCGAAGACGATGTCGTTGTTGCGGATGGCATCGATATAGGCCTTCTGACTCTGGCTTTTGGGCGCAATAGCCCTTTTTTTGGCCGTGATATAGACGGAGTCCAGAAAGATCTCTTTGAGATCTGCACGGTGGTCTTTGCTCAGAATCCGAAGGGCGTACTCCACGTCATTGGGATAGACCGGGTAGCGCTCTTTGATGAGGGTGTAAAGCTGTTCGAGAACGGTTCTCGCGAGGGCGGTATCGCTGGCAGCGCCGTTGATCAGCACGGCATTGCCGCGGGCGTTGATCACCACATCCAGGCTCTGGGCGATGGTCTTGAGGTGGCTGTCCTGCTGCCCGAAGAGCTGCCGCGATAGTTCGACGTTCCCGAAGGTGAGTTTGATTTGTTTGTTATCTCCCAAGTTTACAGACTCCACACATTCGAATCTATCTGGCCATAGGTTCCGACTCACAGAGATCTATGCGATCATCAGGCCGCTGTGCCTATTCGAAAACAATCGCTTCGTCAAGCACCTTTGTGGCAGGACTCTCGCTATTTCCGGATCCCACCATCTTCATGTCGGATATTATGAATAAGGTGGCCACTATTTGAGAATCCTAACCAACTTTAAAACCGAATGCAAATTCACTTTGCCCCCCCGAGAGGTCTATGGTGGCGCCGTCCACAACTTAAGGGTCGGATTCGAGCGCTTTCGGGACGATCCGGTTTGGGGAAAAGCCTTGACGGGTCGCGGCGCAATTGCTACTCAGCGAGTCCATCCGTCGACCTGCCGGGCATTTGATGAGCCGCAGTTCATCCGATGAGCCGTTGTTCATCTCAGGGGAATTCATGAATCCTTTCGATATCGTCATTGTCATCATCCTCGTGGTCACATTGACACGAGGGATTTTCCGGGGCCTGGTCAAGGAATTGGCCTCCATTATCGGGGTGTTGGGAGGGTTTTATGCAGCCTACAGCTACTACCCCTTTATAAGCAGACCCTTGGGCCAATGGATCCCCCAGTCGGGCTGGGCCAATATTGTCAGCTTCATCCTTATTTTTACCGCTATTTACTTGATTGTCAGTATTTTAGGAGTGATCATCAAGTACCTCCTCAGCATCGCCTTTATGGGGTGGGTGGATCGCCTCTGTGGCGCCCTGTTCGGTGCCCTAAAAGGGGTGTTGATCTGTGCGGTGCTGCTGGTGGCCCTGATCGCCTTTCTGCCCGCCACATCAAATCTTGTCCGGGCCTCACTGCTCTCTCCTTATATAAAAGAAGTTTCTCAACCCATGGCGCGTGTGGTGACCAAAGAGATGCGTCAGCGTTACACAAAAAATGCCCAGGAAGTGGAAAAAACGTGGCGCCAAAAGAAAATGTAGGCCTTCCCCCGCAAGCCCCAACGGCGGGGCGGGAGGGCTTGAACAGCCTCAAAGCCCTCAGCGAACTGAGAACCCTGATCGCGACCCTTCGCGGTGAAGGGGGGTGCCCCTGGGATCGAAAGCAAACACCTGAGAGTGTTACCATTTATCTCCTTGAGGAGGTCTATGAATTCATCAGCGCGGTCGAAACTGGTGAATTAGGCGCCATCAGTGAGGAGTTGGGTGATGTGCTCTTCCAGGTGCTCTTTATTTCCCACTTGTATGAGGAACGTGGCGACTTTAACCTGGCTGGCGTGGCCGAGGAGAACCGGGTCAAAATGATCCGTCGCCACCCCCATGTGTTTGGGGGTGAGACCCTCACCGGTGCTGGGGAAGTCAAACAGCGCTGGGCTGAGATTAAGGCTGCAGAGAGCAAAAAAGCGGCCTCGTCAGATGACACACCCGATTTGCCCGCCAAACTGCCGGCCCTGCTTAAGGCCTGCCGCTACTTTGACCGCCTGTCCCAGAAGCCCAGTCCCAGAGAGGCTCTCGTCAAGGCCAAAGAGGCGCTAAATACGGTTGAGGCGGGGTTAGACGATGACCTTGGCGATGACGCTTTGTCATCTGCGGCGGCGACTACCGCCCAGGCCGCGGGTGACGCCCTCCTGCACCTCGTCCACACTGTTCTGCGTTTGAACTTGCACCCGGAAACCCTTATCAATCAGGCTCTCCAGAGACAGCTCTCCAAAACCTGAAACCCCCGTTCCAAGGTCCGTGTTTGCGCACTCCTTAGCCATCCAGCACGACTGGGGATTCGGAGTGGTATTGATTGCTTCCTTCTGGATTTGGGCCTGTGGGCCAAGGGCCGGATGGTTACCAGATCCTTAAAACCTGGCTGAGGTTAGGACGGGTGGCATATTGGACCTGCAACTGGCCCCCATCGAGGGAAAGAAAAAGCGGGGTTTTGATTAAACCAAGGACTGTCCGAAGATATCGGTTCAGGCAGATCCGATGATTTGTCTGGCGGTCAACTATTGAAGCTTTTGGTTTAGACCCTTTCGTCTACAGGTTTTTTTGCCGGAGGGAGTCTTAGGATCACGTCGCCGCTATTGTTATATTTTTCATAAACAATCCGTCCCTCTTCAAACATGGTGGCGCTGCGCTTCTTGGCTTCCTCTTTCTTTTCGGCATGCTTTTGAGTGTTGTCAACTGGTTGGTAATCCTTTGTCTTCTGCCCCTCTCCTGCGCTAGCTTTATGCTTTGTTTGGGCACCCTGCTGGGTGGATTCAACTGGCCGGTTCTCCTTAACCTGCGCCTCCTTTTCAAGAAGTGCATTCTTTTCCTGTGCGACCACGGTGGTCTCCGGCCGCCCGAAATTCTGCATGGGTGTTTGTCCAACGCTGTCTAACATGATTTGATCCCCCTTTTTTCCGTTTCGGCGCTTGCTTGAAGCCATTTTCGAAGCGCAAGTTGGATGCGATCCGAGTGGCAGGCGGTTGCTTTCTCAACGCGCGCGTCAAGTGTCGTCCGATTCTGAATCTTTTCCGATTTCTTTCTTTGCCAGTTCCGCCAGGTGGTTCATCAAGGCACTGGAGTCATCCACCGGAATGGCATTGGTTACCTTGCGATTATCCTGATCCAAGGTATTGAAAAAAAACTGTCTTCCTTTATAGGTTGCGGGGGAGTTAGGGTGCAATGAGAAGTTGCCTTCGGGGGAGGGCGATTCTGGCCCAGGCGTGTAGCCTTCATAGTTTCGAATTCGGTCGAGGATATTCGAGGATACCCGCTCAATGACGCTTTCACGCTGGTCGTCCTGGCTCAAGCTGACTCTATCCAGTTCAGATTTGAATCCGGATTGTTGGGGAGTCGGTGCTGCAGCTTTACCTCGGCTGAGCTGGCGACGGTAGACATTGAGTACATTATGAATCTGATAGCTATGAATATCCACTTTCATTACCTCCGAAGCCGTTATCGGCCTTCTGCCAACCTCCTTTAATTTTTTTGTTAAGAAAAGGCCCACCTTCGCGAATCGCAAGCAAGGATGGGCCTTTAGTGTTTTTGCTTAATATTTTAGATGATTGCCCAGGATTGTTACCGGTTCATCTAACAGGTGGCGGCTCATTTTTTTATGGATGAGCTTAGTCTTCAAAATCCCCTTCGGGTCCCTTGTCCGAATCAATGGACTTGGCCCGTTCGATAATCAGCTCTCGAGTCCATTGGGCCGGATCCTCGATCCGCTCCGCCTTGGGGCCCAGGTCAAAGCTGTTCGCTTGGTTGATGGCTTCAATGGCCAAAGGTGCCGTGTCGGTGGCGTCAAAGACTTCGGTCAACATATTATAGACGAAATTTTCCACCCGTTTGGCCATGCGTTCGCGGTATTCTGCAGCCTGGCCGAGGATCTTGTTTTCAAAGGGCAGGTTGAGTTTTTTGAAATTACCGCCGGAGAGTCCGTTCTGTTCTGCATAGGCCAGCATCTCGGCCCACAGAGCAGCGCTGACCCCTTCGCCCTTGGTTTTGATGAACTGACCGTTGGCATCGAGCTGGGCGTTGCCATAATCGTTGACTTCCAAGCCCCATGAGATCATCTGCAGGGCGGTGGCCACGTTGGCCTTGGTGGTGCGCGTCTTGGCTTTGATTTCCCGTAGTCGCTCCGAACTATTGCCCGAGGTCCCGTGCTGGGCGCCGTCAACCTGGTAAGGCTTTAAGGCATCATGGATCTGGGCGGTGAGGTCCACTTGGATACCTTGGCCGCTGGCCTCGATGCCGTGGGTGGTGCCGTTATTGAGGGCGATCCAGGTTGGGTAGATCTCGTGGGCGTTGAGGCCCTGGATGAGGAAGCTGGCCTCTTCGATAGTAGAGAGGCCTAGTTTACCTTTGATTTCGCCAACTTCGGTCTCAAGGCTGGCCCATTGGGGAATAAATGGGGCCAGGGCGATGCTGGCCAGTAGGTTCTGGTCGTCGGGCAGATGAGAGGCGTCGATGGCGATGGAGGTGATGCCCGCATCGAAGATCGATGGGATTTCGGTCTTGGCGACGGCGACATCGGCGTCACCCTTGATGCCGTAGTGATCGGCGTGCAGAGCTACGGGGATGCTGATGCCAAGTTCGTTGCAGAGCGCATCCACCTGGCGGGCGATGTTCCAGTAATTAACCGGGCAATAGGCCGCGGCGCCGCCCTCCGATTTTGCAATCTCGATGATCAGGGCCGAGTTGGCTCGCTGGGCGGCCTTCAACACCCCACGGATGATCAGGTGGTTGCGGCCGTTGGCGGCTATGGAGATGGCCTTACCTTTGGCCAGCATCGCCGCGTCGATGAACTTGCCGCTGACCAGTAGGGCCTTTGAGTTGGGAAAAAGGCGCTGAATGTTGGGCGGTCTGCCCACTTGCAGGGCGGTTTGAAACGATGATGACGAGGTACTTGGGGACAAAGCCATGGTCACCTCCTTGGTGAAGGCAATGGGGGCTTGCGGCCGCCCATCGATTGCTGGTTAGTTGAGCTAAACTATATTTAGAACACCATCGGCTATTCGCTATTTGATTCACCTACGCTTAAGTGGATGCTCTGCTGGGGTGAAGGCAATAGTTGTCAGATGGGTAAGCACTATGGTTTAGGGGCCTGGGCGCCGCTCTTGACGGCGTCGTTAAAGGCGTTGACCTCCTCCTGGAGCGCCTTGATCTGGGTTTCGTACTTGCTGATGTCTGCCTTCTGGGCCTTGAGCTTCTCCTGCAGGGCTTGACGTTTTTCCGGGTTGTCGGCCGTCTGGCGCAGCGCCTCGATTTCTGCTTTAACACTCATTAAGCGATCGTATTCGGTCTTGAGGGTCTCCTGGCGTTTCACCAGGGACTGGCGCTCCTCTTCCAGGCGGGCTATGGCCTCTTTGGCCATAGTCGCCGCCTTGTGAGCTTCTGGCTCTTCGGCGGACTCCGGGGGCGGTGGGGGCGTTTGGGTCCCGGTATAGGCCTCCACCTGCTCGCGCTGATCTGGCGGCACTTGGCTGAGGTCGTCGGTGAAATGTATGGCGCCGTCTTCGCCGGTGTAGCGGTAGAACTCTGCCCAAAGGCTGCCGGGAAAAGCAAAGCAAAGGATTAAGATCGAAAAGATGAGTTGAGCGCGCATGGGAGCACCTTTCTTTTAAGATCCTCTTGTTTGGTTCCCCACTGCACTTTGCAGTGCGGGAAACACCTGCTACTATACGGATTGTGATGATTGGGTGTCAAGTCGCCAGCCTGGCATTGACAATTCTAAAATCCTGTATATGCTACAACTTTTCGTAACCTGTAACGCTCAGGAGAAGCAATGCAGATCTTGTCTCACCCTGCCGCGGCCGGCAGATATCTTCTGATAGTAGCCTTCACCTGCGGGTGGTTGATGGCCTGTGCTCTGACACCGTCGGATCGCCCGGATACGCCTGACGCTGCGGGTGAATATGCCCGTCTGTTCCATGAAGCCGAGGACCGCTTCGATGCTGAGTCGTATGAGGCGGCCATCGAGGCATACAATGACTACCTGCTGAAAGCCCCGCAAGGGCGCTGGGTGGCCGCCAGCTTGATGAAGATCGGCGCGGCCTATCAGCATTTGGAACGGCCCCTTGATGCCCTCGATCATTACCAACGCCTTTTATCAGAGTACCCCGACGCTCCCTATGCCACCGATGTCTATCTTGAAATGCTCGAGTTGTATGCCCAAACCCAACGCTTTGATCAGGTTCTGGAACTTGGGCCGCCGGGTGACCCGGCTAGCATGTCTCCCGGTCAGAAGGTGCGCCTGTTCACCTTGAGGGGTGACGCCTATTTGGCCATGGGCCATCCGGCAGATGCTTATGTGCAGTATCGGGCGGCCGTGGGCGTCAGCGGGGATGAGGCTACCATACCGGTGGGCTCGTCGCTGGTAGGGGCGCGTTTGGAGGAGAGTATTCGGCAGCTCAATCTATCTGAAAATCAGCTTTTTCTTGAAGGGGAGACCCACCCCGGAATCCATGCCTTGCTGCTATACTACCTGGGGGTTCGGCAGGCCGAAGCGGATCAGTTCGATCAGGCCCTGGAGACCCTCTCGATCTTTGCCGGGCTTTATGGGGACCATCCCTATATCGGCAAAGCGTTTACGCTCATGGAGGAGTTTTCCCACCAGCAGCAGTTTACGCCCTTTACCATCGGCTGTCTGCTTCCCCTCAGTGGCCCTTACGCCGTCTACGGCCAGCGTGCCTTTGAGGGGATCGAGTTGGCTCTGGCCCAATGGACCACCCACAACTGGCATCCTTTTCGCCTCGTGGTCCGCGATTCGCAAGGTGACCCCGAGGCGGCTTTGAAGGGGCTGGCCGCCCTGGCCGAAGAAGGCGTCGGGGCGGTGATCGGTCCCATGGTGACTGCCGAGGCGGTGGTTCCCAAGGCCCAAGAATTGGGGTTGCCCCTCATTGTTATGACCCAAAAAGCGGCCATCACCGCAACCGGCCCCTATATTTTCCGCAATTTCATGACGCCCGAGATGCAGATGCAGGCCCTTGGCGCCTATGCCGTGGACACCCTCGGGCTACGGCGCTTCGCCATTCTCTATCCCCAGGAACCCTACGGCAAGCGCTTCATGCAACAGTTCTGGCGGTCGGTGGCCGCCCGTGGTGGCCAGGTGACTGCGGTGGAGTCCTATGATCCCAAAAAGACCGATTTCGCCGGGCCCATCAAGAAACTCATCGGCGTGGGCGCCGAACCCTCAAAGACCTTGGCGGCACCGGCTCTAATTCAAGATCCTCACCGGCGACTCCAGGAGCAGCTCAACGAGGGGGGACAGACCCTGGCGCAGCATCTGTTCACCTCTCCCACAGCCTGGGTTATGGACGGCTACCGTCCCAGTATTCACAAAACCACGGGCCCCACACTTTCAGATAGAGCGGATGAGGCCTTTCCCAAGGCTGAATTCGAGGCGATCTTCCTGCCCGATGCCCCCCGCAAAGCCGGTCTCATTATTCCCCAATTGGCCTATTACGATATCCGCCATGCCCAATTGTTAGGCACCAACCTGTGGCATTCGGAACAGCTCCTCGAGATGGCCAGGAAATATGTTCAGGGCGCCATCCTGACCGATGGGGTCTATTTTGACGGCGGATCGGGCACCCCCGCGGCGGCGTTCACAACCGCTTTCAAGGAGATTTACGCCAGCGATCCGGACCTCATTGCCGCCACGGCCTACGACACGGCCGAGATTCTTTTTACCATCCTCTCCGAGCCCGAGATCCGCATGCGCCGAGATATCAAGAATCGCCTGCGCCAAGCGGGCCCCTTCCCTGGCATTACGGGTCAGACCACCTTCAACCATCAGGGGGAAGCCCGTAAAGCCCTCCATCTCCTGCAGATTAGGGGGCGTAAGTTTATTGATTTGCAACGCCTTCTGGCGACCCCCACGGCCCCCCTGCCCACCGATCCGCCCCCAAAGCAGGACGAATTGCCGGTGGACGGGCGTTTTTCAGGCTATTTGAATTGATCCCAGAGGCACAGCTCATATGGCGGCTATAGCGTGCAATTGTTTTTGAGAGACCCCTGACCCGTGGACTCCAGAACGGTGGTCCACAGTTTTCCTTTGGGGCTGACCTGTTTGCGATTGCCCACGGAGAGTTCCATGGGGATGTGGACAAAGTGGTTGTTCCAATGGCCGATGATCATATCGGTTTTGCCCGCCATGCCCGCGTGGACGGCGTCCCTGCCCAGAAACCCGCAGAAGACGCTGTCGTTGGCGTTGGCCGGCAGGCTGCGGATCATGTAGCTTGGGTCGATGTATTTAAGGGTCGTTTTAATGCCCCGCTCCCTGAAATGCGCGGCGATTGTTTCTTTGAGGTAGAGGCCGATATCCTTGAGGCGGATATTCCCCGAGGCATCGGTCTCCGAGCCGGCGTCGGTGAAGTACTTCTGGCCGGCCCCCTCGGCGACCACGATCACGGCATGCTTTCTGTCTTTGAGGCGCTTCTCCAAGGCGGCTAACAGCCCGCACTCCCCCTCCAGATCGAAATCCACTTCCGGGATGAGGACGAAGTTGACGTCCTGCTGAGCCAGGGCGGCCGTCGAGGCGATAAAGCCTGAGTGGCGGCCCATGAGCTTGATCAGTCCGATGCCATTGGGATAGCCGCGGGCCTCGTTGTGGGCCCCGGTGATGGCTTGGGTGGACACGCCCACGGCGGTGTCGAACCCGAAGGAGCGCGACACCATGTAAATGTCGTTGTCAATGGTTTTAGGGATCCCGATAACGCTGACTTTAAGCTTACGCTCGGCCAGCGCCGCGGTGATCCGATGGGCGGCTTTGAGGGTGCCGTCGCCGCCGATCATGAAGAGAATGCCGATGTTGAGGCGTTCCAGGCAGTCGACGATGGCCTCGATATCCTGGGCCCCACGACTGGAACCCAGGATCGATCCGCCCATGTCGAGGATGCCGCTCACCATGGCGGGATCCAGGTCAAGCCAATCGTGTCCGTACTCGGGAATGAACCCCTCCAGGCCGTAGCGGATGCCATAGATATTGCGCACCTCATAATGGTAGTACAATTCCAGAACGATGGCGCGGATGATGTCGTTCAGTCCCGGGCATAACCCGCCGCAGGTCACCAGGGCGCAACGCAGCTTACTGGGATCGAAGTAAATCTTTTCGCGCGGACCAGCCAGTTCAAGAGTGCGAATGGACTCCTTGACTTGGGCGGCTTTTTCAAGATCACCCGTTTGGATGGTTGAGAGAACCTGCACGTCATCATCCACGAAGCTCTGGGTTTGAACAGCCTCGCTATGGGTCGTGAGGGGAGAGCTAATTTTCGCTTTTCCCAGAGTTGCGATCTGGGCCTTAGCGGTTGTTATTTCCATGAGTCCTCCATTGTCATATCGTGAGGGGCGTCCAGCTAAGCTTGAACGCCCGGCAGCCTTCAGCCGATATCACGGCCCTGTGCCGTAACGACCGCCATCAGCTGCTTTTACCGTTGAATTTGAATTCCCCTTTGCCAAGAATGTCGTGGAGGTGCAGAATCCCCCGAATGCTGTTTTCACGGTCGACGATGGGCAATACCGTGATCTGGTGGATTTCCATTAAATTGAGGGCGTCATAGGCAGCCGACTCCGGGAAGAGGGTCTTGGGTGCGTGGGTCATGACACTGCTCAAGGAGGCCTTGAAGGGGGTTGCATTATTGGCGAAGCAGCGTCGCAGATCGCCGTCCGTGATGATCCCCACCAGGTGCTGGGCGGCGTCCAGCACCAGGAGGGCGCCCAAGCCGCCCTTGTCCAGAATGGCGAGGGCGGTTTTAAAATCGGTTTCAAGGTCCACCATGGGTATCAGCTCAACGGGCAGCATCAGCTCCGCCACCCGGGCGGCCAGGCGTTGGCCCAGGGCGCCGGCAGGGTGGAAACGTTTGAAATCCGTCTGGTTGAATTGTTTACGATTCATCAGGACCACCGCCAAGGCGTCGCCCATGGCGAGGGTTGCGGTGGAGCTGGCCGTCGGTGCCAACCCCATGGGACAGGCCTCCTGGGCTACGCCCGTATCGATGATCAGATCACTATGACTCGCCAGGGTGGATCGTTTCCCCCCCGTGAACGCCACTATGCGACAGCCGATGGTACGCACGCTGGGTAGCAGCAGGTTCAGTTCTTCGGTCTCGCCGCTGTTGGAGAGGGCGATGAAGATATCGTCGGCCGAGAGCATACCAAGATCCCCATGCATGGCTTCCACGGGGTGCAGAAAAAGAGCGCGCGTACCGGTGCTGTTGAGGGTGGCCACGATCTTACGGCCGACAAGGCCCGACTTTCCGACGCCCCCGACAATGACCCGACCCGCTGCGGCCATGATCAGGTTTACGAGAGCGGTGAAGTTAGCATCCAAGCGCTCCACCAGCCCCAGGATGCCCTGGGCCTCGATGGTTAGCACCGTGCGCGCCTCGGCGAGGCTGTCGCAGTCATCTGCGGTTTTATCGTGTGCCTCTTGGGATGATAGCATTGCAGGCCGATCTGGCGTCGTCGTGTTTATCCGTGTGGGGCGTCAGCCATCCCGGCCGGTTGCCGGTGGAGGGCTAGGTGTTTGCCGGTCCCCCTTATAAACCCATCACACCACGGATTCAACCGTTTATAGCGACTTGAAACGTCACGCTACGACTTAAATCCGGATGGTTCGATGGCGACGGCTGTCCATCCATGGCGCGCATGCTGACGCCGATGGCCTGCAGGTGGTGGGCCGGGATGCCCTGGTGAATGAGGTGCTCACGAACCACTTCGGCCCGTCTCTGGCCGAGCATGAGGTTCTTCTGGCGGGTGCCGCTTTCATCGGTATGGCCCAGGATAGAGATGAAAATCTCGATCCCGGTATCACGGGAGAGGGCCGTCAGGCGGCGGATGGTGGCGACCACGTCGACCAGTACGTCGGCATTGTCGGTGTCGATCTCAAAGGCGCCGATGGAAAAGTAGATCGCCTTGGCCGCTAGGCGATCGGCACCGGCCTGGGCCTCGATGAGGTCCAGGTCTTTGAGCCCAGAGCTGTCAACCGCCACCACAGCGGGTATTCCCGCCAGCGCCTGACGAGCCGCCACTATCCAGTTGTTGCGGGCGAACCCCTGGATCAGCAGGCGCTCTCCTTCAAGGTCCAGGTGGACGCTCTTCGGCGGGTTTAGCCGTTCGTGGATACGCGCCAGGACCATCTCAGGCGCCAAATCATAGTAGGCGCGCCAATGCCAGACCACCTTGTGGGAAGGTAGGTCGGCCGCGGCCAGCATCTCCTGGGGCGATACGGCCAGGGGGTCACGCAGGCCGAAGATGTGGTGCACCCCGTTTTTTTTCTCCACCCGGGTGACCACTACTCCGCTCTGGTCGTTGAGTCGGTCCAAAAAAGCATGCCAGCGCTGCTCGCGCTTGAGGTGCCAGAATCCACCGGCGACCAGGGCGCCCACCAGGACCAGCAGGATGATCAGCGTCAGGGGCGAGAGCCGCCGCTCTTCCACGTGGAAACGCGCCTGGAGGCAGGCGTCCAGGCGTGGATGCAGATCGGCGAAGCCCCCTTGGTCACCTTCAAAGGTGTCGATCTGGGTGGCGTGGGTGATCTGGATGCTCTCCAGGATTTCACGCATCTGGGTGCGCAGATCCACCGGAGGCGTACCGCGGATCACAGCCGCCAAGCCGATTTTGGGGCTTTGCTCGATCCAGATGCTGCGATCCGATCCCATGCGCAGGGTGTTGAGGCTTTCGTCACCATGGGCGGAAAAGGAGTCGCGCACGAAATCCTGAATGGCCGTCAACATACTGGAGATTAGATCCGGATCCTGGGAGATGGCGTTGTGGGGGACCACATGTTCCAGGACCAGGCCGGTGGGGCGGTGGATCAGGTAGATCTGCTCGACCTGGTAGATGAGGGTATTCAGAAGGACGACTTCCGCAAAAGAGCGCCCGCTGGTGACCGCCTCGATGCGCCATCTGATGCCCCTCAAGGTAAAGGTGTGATCGATCACCTTGTTGAAGGATTGAATCATCCCCATGAGGGTGGAGACGATGGCCCTGCGGATGGCCGGGCCCATGACGGGGAAGATGGCGTCGACGATCTGCTGAGGGTTGCTGCGTACCGATTGCTTAAGGGCCTGTTCCACTGTGGGTCGGAGGGCGCGTCCGAGCTTTTCATCGTCGCCGTTGCGCAGGAGGATGGCTTCGGGAAGATAGCTCGCCATCTCACGGGTGCGCACGGCGGGGGTGTCCAAGCGGCGGCGCAGATCGGTCAGCGCGGAACGCTCCGGAGCGATCAGCAGACTGCGCAGGGCCTCCAAGTCCGCCGTTTCAGCCGCCTCGCTTGCCTTCTCAACTGCTGTTGTTTTAGCAACCGCAGTCTTTTCAAGAGATGCAGATACAGAGTCCTCTTCAGGCCCAACCTCCTCAAGAGGCGCAGCTACTTCAGAAGTCTCTTGCGAGGAGGCGACTTCTGCGGAAGTGGCTTCCGCAGAAGGGGTTTCTGCAGAAGGGGTTTCCGGGGAACTCCCTTCCCCTTCAGGTGGGCCTGCCTTGAAGTGGGGATCTGCTGGGGACATTGTCTATTCGTCTTGGGGCACTAAGCTGTTCAAGGTCGGCTCATCCGACAACCTGACGGCCAGTTCCACCAGAAAGCTCGACAAGGTGGAACGGTCCACCTTCTCCCCCTGGAGGGTGCCCATGGCTTGTTCGAGATTCAGAGCGGCCTGCTCGGCCTTGGCCTGAATCTCTTCCGAGAGGGCCTTGGACTGATCGAGAAGCTGCTGCCGAAAGTCGCGCGTGGTATCTCCCAGTTGGGTATCGAGGGCTTCGATGCGGCCGTCCACCGACGTCAACTTGGCCTTCATCTCCTCCTGAAGGGCCTCATTGGCGGCGCCACGGCTTTCCTGCTCTTTTTTCAGGCGCCCGGAGAGGGACTCGATCTCATGGCGGATATACTCTTCGAGGGTATCGAAACGCTTTTTGAGGTCTGTGCGAATATCTTCGGTTTCCCTGCCCACACGTTCCTCCATGCGCGAGAAGCGTTTCTCGAACTCCTTGAGCTGGTTGCCGAACAGGATGTCCCGAATCTTTTCCATGCTGTTGACATCCGTGAGGGGTGTGTTGACAGATGTGCCGGCGGCTTCTCCAGGCGGTTTGGAGCCCAATTTTTTGACCTCTTTTTTGGCCATTGCCAGTCTCCTTAAATAGTCGCTGTGGTTGCAAGAGGACCTCGTCCCTCGGGAAAGGGCGTCTCTCCGGTAGATGGGTGATGCCGGAGCGGCTAGAGGCTTGCGCTACGCTGTTTGGGAGGAATTTATTTCTATTTCTATCATTATATCAGAAGGTTCAGGTTGACATGAATTCCAAATGAAAGTCAATCGGAAACTAGTCCCTGTCTAGGCTTTCGTTTCAGAAGCGTTTTGCAAATCTCAGTTGGCGATGATATGTTCAAATGGCCTTTATCTCTTGGTGGCGCTGGGCCATTCGGTTCAGGAAGCGTCCCTACCTTAAAAATACGAAGGCGCCAGGTATATCGTTGGCATCGGTTCGGCGCGGTCGTTGACACCAATTCTAATTTGTTATGTGCTTATCCGCCAGGGAGGCCGGGAGGCTGAACTGATGCCGTCGCACACCAAAGATACATGGCAAACTGCGCAGCTTAGCCATTGCCCGCTGGATGCTCTTAGAGGGGATCAGAGACCGATGATAGCCATCAAGAAGAAGATCTGCCTGCTGGGTACCTTTGCCGTAGGTAAGACGAGCACGGTACAACGTTTTGTCTATAGCCGTTTCGACGAGCGCTATCTTACGACCATTGGTGTGCGGGTCAGTCAGAAGCTCATGCCGCCGTTGGAAGTCCCGGGTCGGGCTGAGGCGGTGCAATACAACCTGCTGGTTTGGGATATCGCTGGGATGGACCGCTTCGATTCATTGGTGGAGAATTACTATCGGGGTGCCGCCGGGGCACTGGCCGTAGGAGATCTCACCCGACCCGACACCTTCAACCAGTTGGATGAGATCTGCAACCGGTTTTGTGCCGTCAATCCCCAAGCCGCCCTGGTGCTCGTGGGCAACAAGGTGGACCTGCAGCCGCCCGGAGAGGAAACCTCGGCCGTGATGGAGCGTTTGGCGGAGAAGTTCGGCACCCGCCCCCTCACAACGAGCGCCAAGAGCGGGGAGAATATCGAGGCGGCTTTCGCTCAACTTGCCCGCCAGATGGGGCGCCATTAACTGGGGGGTAACATTTTAGAAACCCTTTCGTAGGGGCCAAATTTCCTGGAGATGAGCCCATAACTTGGAAACCGAAGCATTGGGAGCGCGGCTGTGAATACTCTCCTAAAGCAAGTTCTCGCCATGCGCCGGATCGGCTATTGGCGCTTCGAAAGCGATCTCAATATCGTCTCGCGCGACCGTATCGCCAAAGGCCTGCCCGCCTTGGTGGATGGCGGTATTGGGGGCGGAGGATCCCTTTTGGACGTTTTTCCAGAGTTGGTGGGCAGTGAAGCCTCTCTGGGAGCGGTGCTGCGGGGAGAACTCAGCGACTATCGCCTTGAGTACGTCAACCGTGTGGATGGTGATGGACAGACGACTTATTGGCATCTGACCGTTCTGGCCGACGTCGATAGAGGGGGGGGCATTCTCCTTGGCGAGGATGTCTCCGAGTTGG
The DNA here is from genome assembly GCA_050291585.1 of Desulfobacteraceae bacterium. Classification (GTDB taxonomy): domain Bacteria; phylum Desulfobacterota; class Desulfobacteria; order Desulfobacterales; family Desulfosarcinaceae; genus JASJCL01. The sequence goes on along the minus strand of JBNKKA010000033.1, from coordinate 9,836 downwards.
CCCGTCTGCAGCAGGCCTTCAACCAGCAGCGTTATGAATATGTGCTCCTAAGGCAGCACGCCGCCTTGCGCGGTCGCTTCCTGATGGACAGTATCCTGGGTGATTCGCCGGCCATCACCGAACTGCGCTCCCAGATCAAAACCCTCAGCAAGGTGTCCACAGCCACCGTTCTGCTGCTGGGGGAAAGCGGTACCGGCAAGAATCTGGCCGCGCGGGTGATCCACTACAGCGCCATGCCGCCCGACGCGCCTTTGGTGGAGATCAACTGCGGCGCCCTGCCCGAAAACCTCATCGAAGCGGAACTCTTCGGGGTCGAAAAGGGCGCCTATACCCATGCCACCGCATCGCGGGTGGGGCTTCTGGAAGAGGCCGCCGGTGGTTCGATCTTCTTGGACGAGATTGGCGAACTGCCCCTCAACCTACAGGCCAAGCTGCTCTCCGCCCTGGAATCCAAAACCATCCGACGCCTGGGCAGCAATAAGGCCATTCATGTCAATGTGCGCATCATCGCAGCGACCAACCGAGATTTACAGGCCGAGGTGGCGGCCCAGCGGTTTCGCGAGGATCTCTTCTACCGCCTCAATGTGGTCACCCTGACCCTACCCCCCTTGAGAACCCTGGGCGACGATATCGCCACCATTGCCCAGCATCTGCTTGCGGTCTTCAACCTCGAATTCAAAAAAAAGGTTCAGGGGTTCACGCCGGCTGCGGAGAACAAGCTGCTGAGCTACCGCTGGCCGGGAAATGTCCGCGAATTGAGCAATAGTATCGAGCGTGCCATGATCTTCGTCGAGGGCGAAGAGATCGACGCCCCCGATTTGATCCTCAGCGGCATCGTACAGGCGCCTTCGGCTTCGGCGGCTGAATGGGAGGTGCCGGCTGAAGGGATCGAACTGGAGACGGTTGAGCGCCGCCTGATCCTCTCGGCCCTGGAGCGTGCCGGCCGCAACAAAAGCAAAGCCGCCCGCCTTCTGGGCCTCTCCCGTGACACCCTGCGCTATCGCCTGGAGAAGTTCAATATCGACTGAGCGGGCCGACCCTTGCCAGGAGAAAGAACTTGGCAAGGGTTTTGCGGTTACCTCCAGCTGAAAGGTGGAGGTGCCCTGTGAAGATGATCTGTCCCCAATGTAACGCGAATCAGAATTTGCGTCCAGACGAGCTTTTGGGCCGCTTTTACGTCTGCCGTTATTGCCACGGTCTCCAACGCTGGGAGGCTCTCCCGACGGAGAATGGTGGGGTGACGCCTCGATCCGCGCCCAAGAGAGGTTCGCCATCGGCGCCCAAGGATGACGCTGCCGGATTGCCAGAAAAGTGACCTTCGGCTGAAGCGTGACCCAATGGCCGTGGGGCAAATCCCCCTCTGTGGTGGATATGCCCCTCTAAGCGGTGATCCGCCACTCCCGTCCGGATGATTGCGGGCTGGAGAATGTCATCGCTTGTGCCGCCGCGACTAATTTTTGTTGAACTATCCGCTACCCCTCACCCTTCAGCGACTGCCCCTCCTCGCGGCGTTCTATCTCGATAATCAGAGCACCTTGAGGGGTGGCGTGGCCGGTGGGTGGATTGATCGACTTCAACCGGTCTCAACCGATGGCATCTATTTTGAAAACAGCTGTCTTGCGAATGCGTTCACAACGCTTAATTTGCTGCTTCAAATGTTTTTTTACCGATCCATTCAACACTTCAACACCCACTTCAATTAACGAGAGATGGAGGAAAGAAAGATGAGAAAACTGGTCAAAGTAGCGCCCCTGATCCTGATGGTATTCGCCCTCATGGCCTGCGCCACCCCCCAACCCATGACACCCTTTACCCCCGAAAAGATCGATGCCCAGGGCTATGCTCAGAAAGTGGACAACCTGCTGGTGGTTCTGGATGCTTCCTCTTCCATGGAGCATCTGTACAACGGCTATCGTAAATACGACCTTGCCACCGGCGTCGTCGAGCGCCTCAATCAGACCCTACCCGAACTGAAAATGAACGCCGGTTTACGCAGCCTTGGCCACGCCACCAGCATCTCGAAAGATCCGACCATGCTGGCCAGCGAGATGGCGCCTTATACGAAGGCGGTTCTCTCCAGCGGGTTGGCCAAAGTCTCCAAGGCCGGCGGCGCGAGCCCTCTGGGCGCCGCACTCGATGCGGCGGCTCAGGAACTCAAAGGCCTTAAGGGAACCACCGCACTACTCGTTATCTCCGATGGGGCCGACATGGGCATGGCCCCGGTGACGGCCGCCGAAGGCCTGGTGAAGGCATACGGCGACAAGCTGTGTATCCAGACCGTCCAGGTGGGGAATGACCCCGCCGGAATGGACCTGATGGGGAAGATCGCCGCTCAGTCCAGTTGCGGCGGGTCCCAGAACGCCGACGCGATTCTCACCAGCGGCGGCATGGCCGATTTTGTTCAAAACGTCTTCTTAGGAGAGAAACTGGACAGCGATGGTGACGGTGTGGCCGACGACAGCGACCAGTGCCCCACTACGCCCAAGGGTATCGCCGTGAGCGCCACGGGCTGCCCTCTGGACACGGATGGTGACGGTGTGGCTGACTACCTGGATAAATGCCCCCAGACCGCAGCCGGCATCAAGGTCGATGCCAAAGGCTGTGCCCTGGACAGCGATGGTGACGGGGTGATTGACGCCCGCGACAAATGCCCGGGAACCCCTACCGGGACCATGGTTGATACCACCGGTTGCCCCATGGCCACCAAAAGCGCCAAGGTGACCGCCGCCGGTACCTGGATCTATGAAGACATCCGTTTCGCCAGTGGCAAGGCCGATATCACCGCCAGCTCCACCCCCGTTCTCCAGGAGATCGCCGGTGCTCTGAAGGCCAGCCCCCAGCTCAAGGCCGAGATCCAGGGACATACCGACAGCAGGGGCAGCCAGGCCCTCAACGAGCGTCTCAGTCAGCAGCGGGCCGATGCGGTGCGCAACTACCTCATCGATCAGGGCATCGCCGCGGAACGCCTGAGCGCCAAGGGCTATGGTCCCCACAAGCCCATCGCCAGCAACGACAGCGCCGAGGGCCGCGCCCAGAACCGTCGCGTGGAACTAAAACCATTGCGGTAATAGTGTAGATGTGTCAGACGTAAAAGCGCCTTAACCGGTCACCTGGTGTCGCTTTCGGGCGGCGCCAGGTGACTTGTTTTTTTCATAATGGTGCTGCGGCGCACTGACGCCGGGCCGGGCATGGAGCCGACACGTTCGGGTAGATGCATAAGAAACTGAAAATCATCCTTTTCGCCCTCGGTGGCGGCCTTGCCCTGATAACGCTGTTGACGACCTTCACGGTTGGGCTGGCCAACACCGATCTGGCCCGCAGGGCACTCCTGAAACGCATCAACGCAACCCTGACGGGCGCCCTACTCATAGAAGACCATCGGCTGGCGCTCCTCAGCGGACAACTTGAGCTGCGCCAGATCCAACTGCGCAACGCCCAGGGGGAGGCTTTGGTCAGCTTGGAACGTCTCCTGGTGGATTGGCGCTGGCGCGACCTCTTGGACAAAACCCTTCATCTTGAGAAGATCGTCCTGGACAAGCCCCACGGAGATCTGCGCGTAGGCGCCGACGGGCGCCTCAACCTCCTGGAGCTCTTTCCCAAAAGCACTGCGGCGGAAACACCGGATGAAGACTCGGCCAGAGGCGACCTGCCCGTCAATATCGTCGTTGCCGAGCTGCACCTGGGCGAGGGCGAGGTGCGCTTCCAGCACCAGCCCAGCGAGACCCGCATTCGCCTGACGGGCTTGGAAATTACAGCCACTGGCGATCTCCAAGCACGCCAGGCTCGCCTCAGCCTATCCTTGGCCGGTGTAGAACTGGACACGCCCAAGATCGACACCCGGGTGGCGCCCGTTAATTTGCAGGCCGCCTTGCGGGGCGACACCTTAACCCTGGAAGCCTTGGAGTTGTCCACAGCGCAGACCCATCTGCGCGCCAGGGGCAATGTACAAGACCTAAGCAGCAAACAGCGCTTGGATCTATCCGTCGACATGGATGGCGAGTTGGCTGAATGGGCCCCACTGCTACCCCCCGACCATCCCCTGAGCGGTCACCTGGCAGCCGGCCTGACGGTGAAAGGCCTTCTCAATGATCCCGCAGCCACCCTTATGGCAACGTATAACGGCGGCCGTCTGGCGGGTATCCCGGTGACGGCCGGCCTCCTGGAACTGACCCTGGCCGATCGGAAACTGGTGCTGAAGCCTTTGCGCCTCCAGCCAAGCGAGGGGGAGCTGTGGGTTCAGGCAACGGCCGATCTGAGCGGCGTCTGGCCGGCGGGTTTCTTGAACGCCACGCCCCAGCTCCAAGATCTGACCTACCACCTGGAAGTTAAAGCGGAAGCTCTCCCCCTGAACCTCCTGCCCCAAATGCCCGCGGGATATGCGGGACGGTTCGGTGGAAAAGTAGTCGTCCGTGGCCAGGGGATCGCCCCTCACCAGACCGGGTCTGAGGACACCGCTTTCTCAGAGCTTGAGGCCGACCTCACCCTGACCGATGGGCAAACACCCCTGGTAGGGACGCCCACTGCGTTGGCCCTCTCCACCCGTTCCCGCCTGACTGGGGGGGTGTTCACCCTGGCCGACCTCAATCTCGACGCGCCTCAAGCCACGCTTTCCGCCCTTGGTCGCATGGACCTGTCCACAAATGCAATTTCAGCCGAGACTCGGATCCAGGCCGCCGACCTGAGTCGTTTGACCGCTTTGACTGGCCTGGACCACCTGGCCGGGCGGATTCAAGGGGATCTCGTTCTCGATGGATCCCTGGCACGCCCCCAGGCGCGCTTCGAGTTCAGCGGCGCCGAGCTGGCCGCCCAAAAAATCACCCTGGGCGACATGGAGATCAAGGGCGACATCCAGGCGGGTACGGCTCACCTCAAGACCTTAACCCTGCACAATGGCGCCTCCCACCTGAACCTCAGTGGAGAGACCGAGCTTTATGACGCCGACAGCTTAACCCCCTTGGAAGATCCCCGTTTCTCCTTTGACCTTGATGCCCCGGTGCTGGAGATTGGGGATTACGTCCCCCAGACCAAGGGGCGTCTGGCCGTTGTGGGTAAGCTCACGGGCAGCCGTTCGGCGCCGACGGCCCATCTGCGCATGGACGGCCGGGATTTGCTGGCGGGGGGGCAGGCCTTATCCGCGCTGGCGGCTGAATTACACTTTGAAGACCAGCGCCTAAATATTCGAAACTTCCAACTATCCCTGGCCGATGACGCCACCATCAGCGCCGCCGGTTGGGTGGAGCCCGGCGGGAGCTACGAACTGACCTTAGGCAGTAGCGGGGTTCCCCTCAAGGCCATCGCTGCGATTGACGCGCAAAAGGCGGTTTCCGGCAACCTCTCCTTCGATTTCAGGGGTGCCGGTCAATTGGACGATCCCCAATTGAATGGAGACATTCACCTCAGGCAGATGCAGCTCAACGATAAACCCCTTGATGACGGCCATCTCAAGATAGAGGTAACGGCGGGGCAGGTGCGCGTGTCCGGGGGGCTCAATTTCGACCTCTCCGGCACTTACGCCTGGGTCAGTCAGGCGTTCGAAGTGGACGTACGTTTCCTTGAGACCGAACTGGGCCCCTATCTGGTAGCGGCGGGTCAGGCGGATCTGGACGGTCAGCTCAGCGGCCATATTCAGGCCCGAGGCAATCTCTCCCAGCCGGAAAAGATCAGCGCTCAGGTCGACATGACCCAGATCGACATCGGCTACAAAGATCACCCCCTCCTGAGCACAGAGAAATTGGAAGCCGTTTTCGAAGGCCGAACCCTGCGCCTTGCACCCACCCGCTTGCGCCTCCTCGAAGCGGGAACCCTTGAAGCGGTTGGGCAGATAGAGCTGGAGGGGCCCGTGGCCCTCACGGTCGACGGCCATGTGCCCCTGGCGGTGGCCAGACCCTTTATGGACGATGGCAACGACCTGGAAGGCTTTGCGGATCTACACCTGACCCTCGCCGGCGCCATGAAAGACCCGGATTTCCGTGCCAGCGTGGACCTCGACCAGGTGGCCATGACCCTCCCGGTCACTTTTCAGAAGCTCAAGCAGTTGAAGGGCAAGATCCGCTACGACGGCCGCCGCATCGAGATCGATGACCTGGCCGGAAAGGTGGAAGAGGGCCGTTTCAGCCTCAATGGCCAGGCGGACCTAGAGGGGGGCAAACTCAAGCACGCCGATCTGAACTTCCAGGCGCGCGCCCTGCCACTGGCAGTACCGGACACGGCCGACATCAAGATCGACAGCGATCTGCGTCTGACAGGCAACCGGGAGGTGGCCCGTTTGGATGGTGAAGTGTTGCTTCTGGAGGGCCTGTACTACAAAGATGTCAAGCTTGGCCTCCTCAAGGCGGCCACCACCCGCCGGCGGGCCCAGACGCCCCGGGTGGCTGCGGAACCCAACGCGCAACTCCAGGCGATCGCAGTGGAGATCCGCGTCGGCCACCGCCAGCCCTTTTTTGTGGATAATAATCTGGCCAGCATCCAGGTGGTCCCCGATCTGCAGGTGGGCGGCAGCCTAGCCCAGCCCGTCCTATCCGGGCGCGCCACGGTCACAGAAGGTGAACTCACCTACCAGAAGAAAACCTTCACCGTCACACGGGGTGTGGTGGATTTTATCAACCCGTACCGCATCGACCCGGAGGTGGACGTGGTGGGTGAGACCCAGGTGCGCGACTGGAAGATCACCCTGGCCGTCAGCGGCACTCCCGAGGCCTTGATTTTCAAATTGAGCTCCGATCCAGAGGAGGAGGACAGCGACATCCTCTCCCTGCTTTTGCTGGGACGCACTTCCCGTGAGCTCATCGAAGGGGAGGGCGGCTCCACCCAGTCTACCCGGCAGATGCTGGCCGGTTTGGTGGCTTCCACCATGGGAGATGACATCAAGCGGGTGGCTGGGGTCGATATCTTCGAGGTGGACACCCAGAACGACGAAGAGGATCCCGAGAGCGAGCGGGTGCAGGTCACCCTGGGTAAAAAACTCTCCCGGCGAATGACGGTCAAGTACGCTCTCGAATCCAAACAGGGTGCCTTCACCCGACGGGTGGTCTCTGAATACAAGTTTTTTGACCGACTGCTCATGACGGGTTTTCAGGACAGCGCCGGCGTTTTCGGCGGCGAGCTGGTCTTCCGACTGGAGTTTCGCTAATGACGGGGCGTTGGCACTTTTTTCTGGGGCTGATCCTGGCCACTATTATGCTCCTGGTGGCAGCGTCCCCGTCCGCTGCGGGAGACAGCGCTCCACCCCTGGCAGCCATCGAGGTGATCCTTCCTCCGGATGTGGGCGACAGCGAGCGGGAGCGCTGGACCGAGATGGTTAAAAACCTCAGCCTGCTTACGATCGGTGAACGTCTCACCACGGAACGGCTGGCAGACGCCCGCGAGGCGCTCGACCTCAGCGGACGTTTTGAGGAGCTCGAACTGAGGCGCCTCCCTGGCTCCCAGGGCAGTACTTTGAAGATCCGCGTGAAGCCTTTCCGGCGGATCCGCCGCATTCAAATCCGGGGTCACTATCCCCTCTTCGAGAACGAGGTCCGAAAGGCGCTGCCGGTCTACGTCGGTGATCGCTATGACCCGGCCCAACTGCCCGCCATACGGCAAGATGTGGAGGCCCTCTATCGGCGGGTGGGCTACCTCGCCCCCAGGGTGACCCTCAAGACCCATGGCGATATCCAGGGGGGCCGGCTGCTCTCCGTGGAGATTCATAAGGGGCCGCCCCAGCAACTCTCCCGGCTTACCATCTCCGGGAACAAAGCATTCGGGACAGCCACCCTCAAACGCAAGCTCAGTGTCTGGCGCGATACCCTCAAACCCTGGCGCATGCCCTTCAGCGAAGCGCGACTCAAGAAAGATGTGGAAGGGCTGCTGGATTTCTATAAACGCAAGCGCTTTGCCGATGCCCGCATCACCTACACCCTAGATCAATCGGCTGACGATAACCAATCCGTAGGCGTCAGCCTGACTGTGGACGAAGGCCCTCGCTACACCATCGCCTTCGAGGGCAATGACCACTTCTGGAACCTGACCCTGAAGAAGGACCTCACCCTCCGGCAAACGGGCAACCTCGGCGGGCGCGGGCTGCGCAAGAGCATCAAACAGATGCAGGCCAGGTACCGACGGGCCGGGTTTCAGGATGCGCGCATCACCCCGAAAATTGAGGAGATTGAAGCACATGCTGCGGCCGCTGGCTATCCCCAGCGCCACGTTCGCCTGGTCATTGAAGAGGGGCCCCGCACCCAGGTCCGGGACGTAAAGCTGGCGGGAAATCGGGCCCTGAGCGACGATGCCATCCGCGGCCAACTCCTCACCCGCCCGTCGGGCACCTTCCACTGGGGCGCCTTTGACCAAGAGGTATTCGAGGAGGATCTCTTCTCCCTCTCCTCCCTCTATCTCCAGCAAGGCTATCTCAAGGCTGAGATCACCCCGGAGCTGACCTACAGCCCGGACCGCGCCCACCTGGACATTCTGCTGCGCATCGAGGAGGGACCCCAGACCCAGGTGAGCGGGGTTACGGTTTCCGGCAGCCAGGTCCTGGACAAGGTCTCGGGACAGGCCTTGGTGAGCCTGGCGCCCGGCGAACCCTTCCGTCGCTACATGCTCAAGAGCGATGAGAACAAGCTGGCCGAGGCGGTTTCGGAGCAGGGCTATCCCCATGTTCAAGTGCAATCCCACTTGCACTTCAGCGAAGACAATACCCAGGTGGCCGTGGCTTACGAGATCGACGATGGCCCCCGGGTGCGCCTCGGGCAGGTCTATACCGACGGCTATTTCAAGACCCGCCCCCAGGTGATCCGCAATACCCTCAAGACCGAAAGCGGAGCGCCCTTTTCCCTGACCGAGATGGTCAACGCCCAGCGGGACCTGCGCGACATGGAGATTTTTGAACAGGTGCAACTCAAGACCATCGGACTCAAGGAGCAGGCCGAGACCGTCCATGTGGTTATCGACGCCGAAGAGAAACCGCCTTATTTCTTCCAGGCGGGGGGCGGCTATGAAACCGACACGGGTTTTTTCGGCCGCGGCCGCGTGGGAGATCGCAACCTGCTGGGCAGAAACAAGAGCGGTTGGCTCAGCGGAGAGGTCAGCGAGGTCGGTTATCATGGTGAGTTGGGACTTACCGAACCACGATTGCTGGGCAGCCGCATCAACGCGGCGGCGGGGGCTTTTGTGGACCGCCAGCAAGCCTTCAACCAGAACTTCGGCACCCACAGCTACGGCACGACCCTGACCCTCCACTATCCCTGGAACCAGCGCTTCTCCACCAGCCTGGGAATGCGCTACGAATCCCGCAACCAGTTCTCCCGCGGTGCCGTCATCGAACCGGAAGAGGCGGATGATTACGATCCGCGCACCATCTTTGTAACCACCCCTGAGGTGCGCTACGACAGCCGCGACAACTTCATCCGGCCGCGATCGGGTGTGCTGGGGCGCTTCAGTGTGGACGTCTCCAAAGGGCTCACCAACCGCTTGGATGACTTCCTTAAATACGAGTTCGACCTGCGCTGCTTTGTGACCCCACTGGAGCGTTTGACCCTTGCCTGGCGCGGCTTTGCCGGACACCTGGACCCTTACGGAGCCAATCGTGGCGTGCCCGACGACCAGCTTTTTTTCCTGGGTGGTACCAACGATGTGCGTGGCTTTGCGGAGAATTTACTCCTCCGGGATGCGGAGGGGGATGCTGTGGGGGGGCGTAATGCCCTTTTCACCAGCTTGGAGGTTCGTTTTGATCTGGGGGGTAATTTCGAGTTGACCTCCTTCTATGACCTGGGTAGTCTGCAAGACGAGGACAATCGTAGCGGCGACTCTCACCGGGGCGATTCCGTCCGTTCGGCCGTCGGCCTGGGACTGCGCTATCA
>JBNKKA010000032.1:0-31211 GCA_050291585.1 Desulfobacteraceae bacterium | reverse complement strand
GTTGCTCCAGCGCTCTCGATGACGATGATCAGTCACGGTGCGCTCGATGATACGTATACCCCGAGCGATGCACAGATCCTCAAAATCCTTAAAGGTACAGAAGTGGATGTTGGGGGTATCGTACCACTGGTAGGGCAGCTGTTTGGTCACCGGTGCGCGCCCCTTGAACAGCAATTGCAGGCGCGCCCGCCAGTGGCTGAAGCTGGGGAAACTCACCACACAGCGTTTGCCGATGCGCAGGATTTGATGGATCAACTGGTCGGGCGCATAGATCTGCTGGAGGGTCTGGGCCAGGATGACGACATCGAAGCTCTCGTCGGGGTAGTCCAGCACCTCGGTGTTGATGTCCCCCTGGAGCACGCTGAGACCTTTTTCGATGCAGCTGGCCACCCTTGCCTCGTCGATCTCGATGCCGGAGCAGCGCACCTGTTTGTACTGCTGGAGATAGGCCAGCAGCTCCCCCTCCCCGCAGCCCAAACCCAGGACGCGGGAACCCTGGGGCACCCAATTGGCCACCATCTGCTGGTCATAGCGGATGCCTGGCTCTGCGGCAAAGCCCATGTCAGCCGAGGGCGGTTGAACCATTGGACAAAAACCCTTTCAATAATTTGGTCAGGCGCGGGTTGGGGATCAGAAAGGCGTCGTGCCCCCATTGGGCCTCCACCTCGCAGAAGCTCACATCCAGCCCGTTCTTCTTCATGGCCTGGACCATGTCTCTGGACTGGTAGGTGGGGTAGAGCCAGTCCGAACTGAAGGAGATTACCAGGAAGCGACACTGGGTCCGGGCGAAGGCGTTCACCAAGGAGCCCTCGCCATACTCGCGCTCCAGGTCAAAGTAGTCGGCCGCCTTGGTGATGAAGAGCAGGGAGTTGGCGTCGAAGCGTTCCACAAACTTGGCCCCCTGGTAACGCAGGTAACTCTCAACCTGAAAATCCGCATCGAAGTTGAAGGAGAAGTCAGTCTTGTCTTTGAGCCGGCGGCCGAACTTGAGGCGCATCGATTCATCGCTCAGGTAAGTCACATGGCCGATCATGCGGGCCACGGCCAGCCCCATATCGGGCTTGCTCTTGCCGTAGTACTGCCCTTGACACCAGTTGGGGTCGGCCATGATGGCCTGGCGGGCCACCTCGTTGAAGGCGATGGCCAGGGCACTGTGACGCGTGGTGGTAGCCAAAAGGACGCTGGCCTTGACCATGCGGGGATAGCGCACACACCACTCCAGGGCCTGCATGCCCCCCACGGAGCCACCCACCACGGCGTGCAGCTTGGCGACGCCGAGGTGATCGAGGAGCACCTTCTGGGCACGCACCATGTCGCCAATGGTGACCATGGGAAAATCAAGAGCGTAGGGCTGACCCGTAGCGGGATTTGCCGATGCCGGTCCAGTGGACCCCATACAGCTACCCAGGATGTTGATACAGATAACGAAAAAGCGTTCGGTATCGATCCCCTTGCCGGGGCCCACCATATACTCCCACCAGCCCGGTTTTTCATCCGCCTCGCTATGCACTCCAGCCACATGGGCGTCCCCGGAAAAAGCGTGCAGAATCAGGACGGCGTTGTCGCGCTGATCGTTTAACTGGCCGTAGGTCTCATAGGCCAGAGTGATGGGTCCCAGTTTGGCACCCGAGCTCAGGCGCATCTCATCCGGCGGCGCTCCAAAGGTGTAGGTCTGGGGCGTAACGACGCCTACCGAACGGGCGTCCTTCTGGCGATCGGCGTATTCACTCATGGCTTCGTCCCAAGGCTGCCGGTCACAGGGTACAGCAACTGGCCAGAGCCTGGTCCAGATCGGCGATAATGTCGGCCTCGGCCTCTATACCCACCGAGAGGCGAATCAAGTCCGGGGAAACCCCGGCGGCCAATTGCTGGGCCTCGTCCAGTTGTGAGTGGGTGGTGCTGGCCGGATGGATGGCCAGGCTCTTGGCGTCGCCTACGTTGGCCAGGTGGGTGAACAGCCGCATGCTCTCGATGAAGCGTCGACCGGCGGCCTCGCCGCCCTTGACGCCGAAGACCACCATGGCACCATAACCATTGTGGAGGTATTGCTCAGCCACCCCATGGGTGGGGTCGTCGACCAGCCCCGGATAGCGGACCCATGCCACCTGGGAGTGGTCTTTCAGAAAAGTTGCCACCGCTAAGGCGTTCTGGCTGTGACGCTCCATCCTCAAGTGGAGGGTCTCCAACCCCTGGAGAAAGATCCAGGCGTTGTCCGGTGAGAGACAGGCGCCCAGGTTGCGCAGGGGCACCAGACGCATACGCAGGATATAGGCCAGGGGGTTTTGATCGCCCAGGTCGTGGGCGTAGCGCAATCCATGGTAGCTGGGGTCGGGCTCGTTGAAGAGGCTGAACTTGGGATCGGTCCAGTCGAAGCGCCCGGCGTCCACCACCACCCCGCCGATGCCGGTGCCGTGACCCCCCATCCACTTGGTCACCGAGTTGACCACTATGTCGGCCCCATGGTCGATGGCGCGCAAGAGGTAGGGTGTCGTAAAGGTGCCGTCCACGATGAGGGGCAGGTGATGGGCGCGCGCCACGGCGCTGACGGCCCTAAGGTCGGTGACGTCCAGACCGGGATTGCCGATGGTCTCCACGAAAATCGCCCGGGTCCTGGCGGTAATGGCCGTCGCGACGCTCTCGGGCTTGGCGGCGTCGGCGAAGCGCGTCTGGATCCCGAACTGGGGCAGGATGGATTCAAACATGGTGTAGGTGCCGCCGTAGAGATTGCTCGCCGAAACCACCTCGTCCCCGGCACTGCAGATATTGATGATGGCGTAATGTATCGCAGTGGTTCCCGAGGCCAAGGCCAGCGCTGCGGCACCACCCTCTAAGGCGGCGATACGTTTTTCGAGCACGTCCTGGGTGGGGTTCATGATGCGCGAGTAAATATAGCCCGGCGTCTTGAGGGCGAAGAGGTCGGCGGCGTGGTCGGCGTTCTTAAATACGTAGGAAGCGGTACGATGTACGGGTACCGCACAGGCGGTTGTGCCAGGGTCGGGGGACTGGCCAGCGTGGACACAGAGGGTCTCGAAGCGGGTATTTTCGTCCATGGGGTGCTCCTTTCTCGGATGCGAAGCGGGCAGCCAACAGCCTGGAAATCTGGTGAAATAGAAGTCCAAAACTGTGCATTCTATGGAGAAAGTCAACCCGAAGGTGAGCAGTTGGATGGAGGCTGGTAGGTGTGATTGGGCGTTCCCGGCGGTCAGCCCTGAGGCTGAATAAACCGGAGAGTCAATCTTCTTCGAGCTGCTTGCGCATCCGTGCAAAAGCCTTGCAGCGGTAGCAGACCGCGATCTTGTCCTCCCATGTGTCGCAGGGGCTGCAGTCACAGAGGGTGCCGCTGATGAACCAGCACAGTTCGCCGGCCTTGAACTCCTTGGCCGGGCAGGCGTTGCGCAATTTGGCGGGGCAGTGGTTGATCTCCCAACAGGGTTTCAACTTTCGGCGGCCAAAGCGTTTCTTCATCACCAGGAACATGAGCTGACGCTGGATGTGGGCGGGGATTTTGCGCCAGCCCTGCTCGTAGCCATGTACCGACTTCAGAGAAGTCCCCAGGAGGTTGGCCAGCTCTTTCTGGGTCTTGGCGAGTTTCTCACGACAGCGGGCAAAGACGACATTGTCCATGACCGTGGGGAGGTAACCATCGCTTGGGTCTGGGGTGGTCGTGGTCTTCGATGATCGTGAGGGGCAGGAGCGCATGCGGTTTTTCTTAGTAAATTTAAACAGTTTTGTCGACAGTGAATATTACCATTAATCCTGGCACTAAATCTGCTAAATACGATCGAGTCACACCTCCCGCTTCAGATCGATGCCATACTTTTTTATTCGTTTCCAAATGGTTACCCGGCTCACCCCGAGCTTCCGGGCGGCGGCACTCTGGTTCCCACCGCTCTTTCGCAGAGCGGCCAACAAGGCTCGCCGTCGGTCATCTGGTGTGATCGTCTTCGACGGCGGCGCGGATGAAAACAGGCTTCCTTCCACGGGGGCGCACTGGTTGTCGAAGACCACCTTGGGAGGCAGATGCTGGCTGTTGATGGCTCCGCTGTGGCAGAGCACGAAGGCATATTCAATGGCGTTGCGCAATTCGCGCACGTTGCCGGGCCAGTCGTAGCTTGTCAGTTTCTCCATGGCCTCCGGGGTCAACCCGAGAATTCGTTTGCCCGTCTTGGTGTTGTTCAGGCGTAGAAAGTGCTGCACGATGATGGGCACATCTTCGCGCCGTTCGCGCAAGGCCGGCACGCCCAAGGGAAAAACATTGATGCGGAAATAAAGATCCTCCCGAAAACGCCCATCCGTAATGAGCTGCTCCAAGTCCCGGTTGGTGGCCGTGATCACGCGCACATCCACTGAGATGGAGCGGTTCTCTCCCACCCGTTCGATCTCCTTTTCCTCTAAAACGCGGAGCAGCTTGACTTGGGTCTGGGGAGGGATATCGCCGATCTCATCCAGAAAAATGGTGCCCCCCTGGGCCGCCTCAAAACGCCCCATACGGGCCCGATCCGCCCCGGTGTAAGCACCCTTGGCGTGGCCGAAGAGTTCGCTCTCCAGGAGGTTCTCGTTCAAGGCGGCGCAGTTGACTTTGACAAAGGGCCCCCTGCGGCGCACACCGCGCTCGTGGATCGCGCGGGCGACCAGCTCTTTGCCGGTCCCGCTCTCACCACGGATCATCACCGGTGCATGGGTCTGGGCCACATTATCGATCAGTTCGAAAAGGCGCTGCATGGGCGGCGCCTTGCCCAGCATGCCCTGGTAGCCCTCATCGAGGCTGAGGGTGCGCTTGAGGGCGAGGATCTCCTCCTGCTGGCGGACGATCTCCGACATGTCTGTGAGGGTTTCCACAGCCCCGATGATCTCACCGTCCGCATCGTGCAGCACCCGGGCGTTTTTAATGATATTGACGGCGCGATGGGCCTTGTTGGTGATGAGACACTTCTTTGCACGCACCTCGCCCCGGGCGTAGAGACCGCACCAGCGTTCGCCCGAACCCTTGCCTATAATCCGACAGCCGGTACAGTCCAGGACGCGACAGGACTTGCCCACCAGCTCCGCCTCGCTGTACCCCGTCAGCCGCTCGGCAGCCGGGTTGACGGCCAGGACACGACCGTGTGGGTCCACGACCATCACCCCGTCCTGAAGGGTATCTACGATGGTCTTCCAATGGGGGGCTAAATCCATAACACCTCTTTCCCTCGAGAAGAACTGTTAACCATAAAGCTTAACACTAGTTAATTGTATCCATTTTCCGCTCGGGGTCAAGGAATATGGATGATTCTCGAATTTTCTTCAAATTCAAGCAATTAAATCGAAATAGTCGCATGGCATGGAGGTTGCTCATAGCTAGGCCAAGGAGAGGAGCCTCCAACCGATTAACATATCCGCCCTGGGTTGGTCTAGGTCTGGTACGAACCTTGGGGCCCATTTCCCCTTTGGGCCACCTCCCCTGAAACATTTTGCATGTTTCACAGCTACTAAACGGCTGTCGGCTAGACGCCAACTCCGGCAGCACCCAGGATAACCCCCCCAGATGGAGGCAGCTATGTACGTCAACCCACGTGTCAATCGCCCCTTGGCCCTTCTCCTTGGTTTGTTTTTCACCCTCGCACTGCTATGGCCTCTGTCTGTGGCAGCGCAAAACGACGCCGATGTGCAGATCGAGCAGCTCAACAGCGATGTCGAAGCGATCAAAGGCCGCCTCGACCAGCTGGAAAAAGAGAATGAGGCGCTCAACAAAGAGAAGGCCAAGCTGAAGAAACGCCTGGACAAAGCCGAACTGCATACGGCGACGGACAAGCTCTCCTTCGGAGTGGATCTGCGCACCCGTGCCGACAGCCTGCACTACGACGACATCCGCGTGGCACCGGCATCCATTATCAACGGATTTTTCACGCCTGTCGACCAGATGGGTTTCAACGGTGCGACCCTCCAGCAGATCCAGCAGGGGATGGCCAATATGGCCGCCGCCGGCATGGTGCCGCCGCCGGAAGAGGTGGACGCCGACAATGACATCATCTACACCAATCGCCTGCGGCTGGATATGAAGTCCAAGGTCAACGAACACCTTTCCTTCTATAGTCGCATGGCCGCCTACAAAGCCTTTGGCGACAGCAGCGGGGTCAAGTTCAACCAGGGCAGCCTGGGGGACGTCACCCTGGACGGCAACACCTCCAGCCTGCCCCATGGGGACATGATCCGCCTGGAGCGCGCCTTTTTCAACCTGCACAAGGAGTTCGGCAGCGTACCGGTGAATTTCTCCTTGGGCCGGCGCCCCTCGACGGAGGGTCCTCCCCTTGAATTCCGCAACAACAGCCTGGAGGGGGGATCTCCCCTGGCCACTCTCATCAATTGGCAGTTCGACGGCGCCTCGCTGAATTTTGGCCTCGAGGATGTCACTCAGATCCCCGGCGCCGCCTTGAAGCTGTGCTACGGTGTCGGCTTTGAGGGCGACTGGGGCAACGCCTCCTCCCTCTCCAGCAGTCAGCCCAGCGTGGACGATGTGCACATGTTCGGCTTCATCGCCGACCTCTACAACGATGATCTGACCAGCGTGGTCTTGAATTACGCCCATGCCTGGGACGTCACCGACGGGTTCACCGGATTGACCGTCATGCCCTTTATCGTCTCCAAGGAGGACCGCAACAACGACGGCACCTCCGAGTATTATTTTGAGCAAAACAGCGGGGGCTTTATCACCCGCATGGAACCACAGACCAATATCGGCGACTGGGACGCCCTATCGCTACTGCTGCGGACCAACCTGGAGGAGCTCTGGACCGATGTGGACCTGTTCTTGGCCGGGTCCTGGTCCCACACCGATCCGTCCCGGGTGTCGCGCAACCCCTTTTACGAGATCACCGGCACCGGCCTGTTGAGTTCAGGCGGCGACCTCGAGAAGCGTGACGGCTACAGCCTCTACGCCGGCGTGGTGCTGCCCATGCCCCTCGACGCCCGCTTGGGCCTCGAGTACAACTGGGGCTCGAAATATTGGCTGAATTTCAGCGGCGCCGAGGACTCCCTGGTGGGCAGCAAACTCGCCGCGCGCGGGCAGGTGTACGAGGCCTACTACCACCAGCCGGTTTTCGGCCCCAATTTTTTCCTCACCCTGGGAACCCAGTACTACGACTACGAGTACACCGGCAGCGGGAACCCCTTGGGCAAACCGGTCAAGATATCCGATGCCAACAGCCTGGACACCCTCAACGCCGTGGTGGATACGGTATGGGTCGGCTATCTGTCGGCAACTTTGCGTTTCTAACAATTTTACCATCAACCTTGGCCTTGTGATGGTGCCGAAAATGCAACCCAATCCCGAGACCGCCCAAGCCGCCCGCGGACCGGCAATAGCTTTGATTGTGCGCCACGCCGAGCTATTGTCGGAAGCGGTGCAAACCGCCCTGCAGTTCCGCGCGGCGGCCCAAGCGGTGTCCCTCTATCTGCTCGAACCAGCGGCCACCGCCTTGGGGGCTGAGGATGAACACAGTCTTGCAGCTCTGAAAGCGATGGCAGCCGATTGCCGTTGCAACCACCGGCCCACCGTGGCGCGTTTGGACCTCACCTATTCAGGTGTTGCCGACATCGCAAGAGGGCTCGACGCGGCCGGGTGGGTATTGACTTTTTGAAAACGCACTGGATCGGCAGGCACCAATGACCACCACCCTGCATCTATTGAAAAGCGAACCCGATGAGAGTGTGGCCGCCCTCATCGAGGCCCTGACCCGTGACAGCACCGCTACGGTCTGTGCCCTCTACCCCGATGCCATCAACCAAAAGCCCGTGGACTGGGATCGCTTGGTGGATGATATCTTCAATCATGACAGAGTGATCTGCTGGTGGTGACTCCGGCGATGCGGCATAGGGAAAATGCAAACTGATAGTCTGACCATCTTCATCATGACCCCCATCCTGCTGGACGACGCCCAGGCCCTGACCCGGGCCGCCTGCCGTAAGGGCAAACAGGTTCGCCTGCATGTCAGCGGCGGGGGCATCGACCTTGTCAACCATCCGGGATTTGGTTGGTTGTGCCGGCATGCCGAAACCACCATCTGCCACGATTGCCTGCCGGCCTCCGGTTATCAACTAGACCCAAGCCTGGGTGCCCGCCTGGTCCCCCGCCGCTATCAGGTTGAACTCCTCCAGATATCCACCCGCGTGGTTGTCCTCTAAGGCCTGCCCCTGTTAACCTGGAGAGTTAACAGGTGTTAATAACGGATCAAAGCATCCGACTTGGAACAAAACGAATACCATAAATTTATTAACAATTTCTTTGCCTTAACGTATCTCAAAGAGATGGCATGCAGGTTGCTAAAGAAGTAAGGCAGACCCCAATTTGTACAACATCCCACCGCAAGCGTGGGATCTGAATAGGGTAAAAACAAACTTGAAATCGTCATTTTTGAAAGGAGCAGTTCACATGTTGAAGAGAATCTGGATCGGTATTCTGGCGCTGATGCTGCTGGTCAGCTTCAGCGGTTTGGCAACCGCCGCCGACAAGGGCAATAAACGCAAGGGCAAATATACCTATCGCAAGGTATACAAGGCCTGCAACGAGCGTGGTGAGGTCGATGCGCCCAAACCAACCCTCAACCCGGACGCCAAAACCCAGGATCAGTGGACGGAGATATTTGAGGGAAAAACGTTCGACGAATTCGGTTGCCAGGAGGAGTGGTCCCAGCTTTCAGAAACCGAATTGCTGGATATCTATACCTATCTGCACGCCCATGCGGCCGACTCCCCCACACCGGCAAAATGTAAATAGATAGCGCCGCAACCCTTTAGGAGGTAAGCTATGAATCGCATCCGTTTTAGCACCAACGGCCGCATCGGCGGCCTCGTCACTCTGACGGCCGTCCTTCTGGCCCTGATCGCCGGCTGCGCCGGATCCAAAGAGGCCGCAACCTCAACCACCACAGAAGCCGCAGCCGAAGCAGCAGCCGAAGCAGCAGCCGATTGGCGCTTCCACGACATCGTCGATACCGCCTTCGTCAAAGCCCACATCGCCGTTCCCATGCCCAAAGACGTGGTCCTCATCGACGCGCGCCCCAAGCGGGCCAAGTATGACAAGGGCCACATCCCCGGTGCCATCAGCATCCCCGACACCTACTTCGACAAGCACAAAGATCAGCTGCCCGAAGACAAGGGCACGCTCTTGATCTTCTACTGCGGTGGTCTGCACTGCAAGCTCAGCCACAAGTCGGCCGCCAAGGCCGAGGCATTAGGATACACCAACGTCAAGGTTTTCGCCGAGGGCTTCCCCAAGTGGATGAAGGTGCCCGGCAACTACGCCACCGTGGATGTGGACTGGGTTAAAAAGCAGGTCGAGGGGCAGAAGGAGATGGTCCTGGTGGATTCTCGGCCCAAGCGGGCCAAATACGACAAGGGCCACATCCCCGGCGCCATCAGCATCCCCGACACCTACTTCGACAAACAGAAGGATCAGCTGCCCGAAGATAAAAGCCAGCTTCTGGTTTTCTACTGCGGTGGCTTGCACTGCAAGCTCAGCCACAAATCGGCCGCCAAGGCCATCGCCATGGGCTATAGCAATGTGAAAGTCTTCGCTGCCGGTTATCCGGCCTGGAAGAAGGCCGGCGGCGCAGCGGGCGCACAGGCCAGCGCGGCCCCCGCCAAGATCAAAGCGGGCAGTGAAGAGGGCTCCATCGACATCGCCAGTTTCAAGGAGATTGTCACAAACAAACCAGACAGCGTCTTGCTCATCGACGTCCGCGATGCGGATGAATTCAAGCAGGGCAGTTTTAAAGGCGCCGTCAACATCCCCGTGGATACCCTGGAAGGCAAAATCAAAAGCCTGCCGGCGGACAAGCCCATCGTCTTTGTCTGCGGCACCGGGGCGCGCAGCGGCGAATCCTACTACATGGTTCAGGACTTGCGCCCGGAGCTGAAGAACGTCTACTATCTGGAAGCGGAGTTGATCTTCAACAGCGACGGAACTTATACCCTTAAGGAACCGGCATAGTCGCGTCAACGGCCTCGCGCCCCCTTTGAATGTACGCATTCAAAGGGGGCCATCGATTGGGCACCGCACGGTGCGGCCAACTTAATAGGGGGATTGTATGTTTCGTTTGGACTGGAAGCCAATTCTGATCAGCGCTCTTGCCCTGATTGCCACGGTGGCCGGGGGCAGCACCCTGGTGCTGGGGGCGGACACCCCGGATCCGGATCAGGCCCCGGGGCGCACCATGGCCCAGCAGGCCACCAAAGAGAGGCAGCTGTGGATCACCACGGATCACGCCAAGATCGAAAAGCTGCAGCAACCCTTTTCCACCGGCGCCGAGATCACCGCCGCCTGCCTCTCCTGTCACAGCGAAGCCGCCAACCAGTTTCATGAGACCATTCACTGGTCCTGGCTGGCAAGCGCCCCGGACGCCCCCAGGCGTTACGGCAAGGCCGGCGACAGTCTCAACAACTTCTGTATCTCCACCAACAACGGTGCCGACAAGGGCTGTTACGCCTGCCACCCCGGCTGGGAAGCTAAATCCGGGGCCATCAACTGCCTGGTCTGCCATGGCCAACAGGAGATCAACTGGAGCGAATCTTTCGAGGATTTCCAGGCCTTTGCCGAATCAGAGGATCCCGAAGAGCTGGAGATCGCCGCAGAGTTGCAGGCCAACATCCAAAAGGCCGTTCAGAGCGTGGCCCGCCCCACCCGCAAGAACTGCGGATCATGCCACTTCAAGGGCGGCGGCGGCGACGGGGTCAAACACGGCGATCTGGACTCCTCCATGGCCATGCCCAACAAGGCCCTGGATGTCCACATGGGCACCGACGGGCAGAACTTCACCTGCGCCCGCTGTCACACCACCGTGCTGCACAATGTGGCCGGCCGCATCTACACCCAGCCGGCGGCCCTCGAGCGCAAGAGCCTCATCGAGGACGACCTGATCGCCAAGATCACCTGCGAATCCTGTCACAGCGCCACCCCCCACAAGAAGGGCTCCAAGGCCAACGACCACACCGACAAGGTGGCCTGCCAGACCTGCCACATCCCCACCATGGCGCGGGTCCTGCCCACCAAGATGTCCTGGGACTGGTCCAAGGCCGGCAAGCTGAAAGACGGCAAGAAGTACAAGGAGAAGGGCGAACTGGGCCGAGACGTCTACATGAGCATCAAGGGACAGATGCGCTGGGAGAAAAACGTCAAACCCGAGTACGCCTGGTGGAATGGTTCCATCAAGAGTGTCACCGTCAAGGACGTCATCGACCCCACCCAGACCGTGGCGGTTTCAGCGCCCAGGGGCGCAGTAGGCGACGGCATGTCGCGCATCTATCCCTTCAAGGTGCACCGCGGCCGCCAGCCTTATGACAAGGTAAATAAAACCTTCCTGGCGCCCCTGCTCTCCGGCAAGGAGGGCTTCTGGGAGCATCTGGACTGGGATCGGGCCCTGAGCATAGGTCAGGCGGCCCTGAATATGCCCTACTCCGGTGAGTTTGACTTCGTCGATACCACCTATGTCTTCCCCACCACCCACATGGTGGCCCCAAAAGAGAATGTCGTCGCCTGCGGGGAGTGCCATACCGGCAAAGAGGGGCGCCTGGCGAACCTGGCCGGTTTCTACATGCCGGGACGCGACGGCGCCGGTATTGTCGATGCCTTCGGTTGGGTCATGGTGATAGGCTCCCTGTTGGGCGTCTGTCTGCACGGGCTGGGGCGTATCTTTACCAATCCCAATGGAAAGAGGGAGGATAGGCGATGAGCATGGCGACCAAGATGCAGAACATCTACCTCTACACCCGCTACGAGCGCTTCTGGCACTGGCTCCAGATGGCCCTGATCCTGATATTGCTGATCACCGGGTTCGAAGTCCACAACAAGATCAGTCTGCTGGGCTATGAGACCGCCGTGGCGGTGCACAATTTCGTGGGGATTACCTGGCTGATCGCCTTTGCCTTCTTCGTCTTCTGGGTGCTCACCACGGGTGAGTGGAAGCAGTATATCCCCACCACCAAAAAAATGTTGGAGGTGATCCGCTACTACAGCTTCGGCATCTTTCGCGGTGAGAGCCACCCCGTTCCAAAACGCAAGGACGCCAAGCACAACCCCCTGCAGCGCCTGACCTATCTCTCTCTGGCGGCCCTGCTGCTGCCCCTGCAGATGCTCACCGGCTTTCTCTACTGGGGTTACAACTCATGGGCCGCTTGGGGACTGAGCGATCTCTCCCTGCAGTTGATCGCCATCGTTCATATGGCCGGCGCCTTTGCCATCCTGACCTTTCTCATCGTACATGTCTACATGACCACCACCGGCCACAGTCTCTCGGCCCATATCAAGGCCATGATCACCGGCTGGGAGGCGGTGGATGAACACGAGCCCGTGGAGGACTGGGAAAAAGCCCGCAACCGCCAGGCACCGACAAGTTAACCCCCGGGTCATCCGGTCGGCCACAAAAAAACGAAAGGCCGTCTGCTGAAAAGCGGGCGGCCTTTTCTTAATAAACATGATAGAATGACTCGATTAATAGCGTGGATTGGACACCACCGTTTAGAGATCACCGGAGAGCGAGGAGTATTTTGAAATGAACCTGCGCAAGATCACCTCCCTTACCGCCATGCTGGCCTTTACCGTCATGCTGCTTACCAGCATCATCCTCTACATCGTGCCCCAGGGACGCGTGGCCTATTGGGCCGACTGGCATCTGTGGGGTCTGGACAAGACCCAGTGGGGCGCCATCCATATCAACACGGGTTTTCTCTTTCTGCTCTCCATCGCCCTGCACACCTACTACAATTGGAAGTCCATCGTGGCCTATCTCAAGAACAAGGCCAAGGAGATAAAAGTCTTTACACCCAACTTCAACACTGCCTTGGTGGTAACCCTGGTGGTGATAGTGGGCACCCTCTTCCAGCTCCCGCCCTTCAGCACGATACTTGGCATCAGCGAAGGGATCAAGGATGCGGCAGCAGTCAAATATGGAGAGCCCCCCTACGGCCACGCCGAGCTCTCCAACCTAGAAAGCTTCACCAAAAAGATGCGTCTGGACTACGAGGCCAGCCTGCAGCAATTAAAGGGCGCCGGTGTCAGCATCCCGGATCCAAAAGCACCGTTGAAGGAGATCGCCAAGGCCAACAAGGTGTCTCCCCAGGGCCTCTTCGTGGAGATGCAGAAGGCGGCACCGCCCAAAGCGGCGGACGAAGCCCTGCGCATGCCCGAAACGCCTGCGCCGGGCTTGGGCAAACGCCAGTTGGCCGAGGTGCTCAAGAGCTATGGTTTGGAGGCGACATCCATTGTCAAACAACTGGCTGACAAGGGTATCCAGGTGGACTTGACGGCAACCATGAAAGAGGCCGCAGCTCAGAACAACGTCAGCCCCCACGACATCTACGATGCCATCCGCGCCATGCAATAGCATTGTGGGAAAAGCGGTGAGCCATCCGGGAGGTTCGCCTCCCGGAGCGCTGTCAGCCCCCACGATATCTTCGCTGCCACCCGCTCCTTACCATCGGATCGCCGGGGCGCAGCGCACGCGCCCCGATCACCTGCTCATCATCGCCGATATCGAGGGCAGCTCCGGGTGCTGGCAGTACAGCGATGGGTGCTTCCTGAGCCCCACCTGGCCGCGCGCCTGCGCGGCCATGACGGCCGACGTGGATACGGTGGTGCGCGCCCTTTTCAATGCAGGCGTGCAGTCTATTCGGGTCAAGGATTTTCACCGCACGGGTTACAATCTGTTGCGCGAAGGCCTCGATCCGCGCGCCACCCTGGTGAGCGGTTACCATCGCGGCCCGGTCCCTGGGGTGGGTGACCCGGGGTCTTCCCAGGCGGTGCTCTTTCTGGGCATGCACGCCGCCTCGGGGAGCAGGGGGTTCCTGGCCCATACCCTCACCTCGCGCATTCAAGATTTACGTGTTAACGGCCGGCGCGTCTGTGAGCTCGAGCTCTTTGCCGCCGCCCTGGCCCCCCACAACATCCGGCCCCTCTTTTTCTCCGGCAGCCCCGCAGCTTGCGTCCAGGCCAGGGATCGCCTACCGGGCATCATCACCCACAGCATAAATAAAAAAGGCGGCCCGGCAGCCCTGGATGTGGTTCGCTGGCGCCAGGGGCTTGCGTCCGCCGCGGTGGGTTCCTTAACCCGAGCGGGCACACCTCCCCCGTATGACCCCCAGGGCCCTTTCCTCGCTGAGATCACCTTTCGGGACGGTGCCCACGCGGCGGCCAGTCACGCGAGGCCCTGGGGCTTCAAGTATCGCCGGGCCACTGTCTTCATCGACACAAACACCTACCTTGAGCTCTACCACCAGCTGGTGCGCCTGTGCTACCTGCCCCCCCTGGCGGAGCACACCCTACCCCTGAGCCTTTTCCTCTTCAACCTGCGAGGACGGCTGGGGCTGGCCTGGGCAAAGCGGCGCTTGGCCAAGCGCTGATTTGACAGCCCTCCTGGGATCCCCTATACAGCCAGCAGTCCTTCCTAAATGGGCGCAGCCCTTGCGGCCGCCCGGGGATGAAGCGCCCCATGGTATGGGCACTCAAAATAACGTGCGTAAATAAAAAAGCAGGCAGTCCATGTTCAGCGTCGAAAACCTCACCAAAAGCTACGGCGGCCATACCCTTTTCGATGGGGTCAGCTTCAAGATCAACTCCCGGGAACGGGTGGGCATCGTGGGCCGTAATGGCCACGGCAAGACCACCCTCTTTCGCATGCTCATCGGGGAGACCGATTTCGATGCGGGCAGCATTACGGCCCCCAAAAACTACCGCATCGGACACGTTGCCCAACACCTGGACTTCCGGGCCGCGACGGTGATCGAAGAGGGCATCCGCGGGCTGCCGTCGGCCGATCAGCACCAGCAATGGAAGGTAGAGAAGGTCCTCTTCGGCCTGGGCTTCTCCCAGGTGGACATCTACCGCAGCCCCCATGAATTCAGCGGCGGCTATCAGGTACGCCTCAACCTGGCCAAGGTCCTCGTGTCAGAGCCCGACCTGCTCCTCCTGGACGAACCCACCAACTACCTTGACATCACCAGTATCCGCTGGATCGAACGTTTCCTACTGCAGTGGCCACGGGAAATCATGCTCATTACCCATGATCGTGGTTTCATGGACCGCGTCGTCACCCATGTGGTCGGCCTGCATCGCGGCAAGGCGCGCAAGATCCAAGGCGACACGGAGAAATACTACACTCAGATCGCCCAGGACGAAGAGATTTATGAGAAGACGCGCCTGAATGATGAACGCCGGGAGAAAGAGATCCGCCTCTTCATCTCGCGCTTCCGCGCCAAGGCGCGCCTTGCCAACATGGTGCAGTCACGCGTGAAAACCTTGGCCAAGATGGAGAAGAAAGACAAGCTGGTCCAGCTCAAAAACCTCGACTTCTGTTTTCGCGCCAAACCCCACCGCAGCAAGCACATCCTCACCGCCAGCGACCTCTCCTTCGGCTACCAGGCGGACACACCCCTGATCAAAGACTTCGAACTGACTATTTCCACTGGCGATCGAATCTGCGTGGTGGGCAAAAACGGCATGGGCAAGACCACTTTGCTGAAACTGCTCGCTGGCGTCCTTGCGCCCACGGTCGGTGGGGTCACCTACCACCCGGCCGTGGAAAAGGGTTTTTACGAGCAGACCAATGTCCAGAGTCTTGTAGAGAGCCGTACCATCGAAGAGGAGATGCTCAATGCCCACGAAGATGTGGACCGTCAACTAGCGCGCAATATCTGCGGCGCCATGATGTTCCAAGGGGATGCGGCCCTGAAAAAGATCGCCGTGCTCAGCGGCGGGGAGAAGGCGCGCGTCATGCTGGGCAAGCTGCTGGCCAAACCCTGCAACCTGCTCCTCCTGGACGAACCCACCAACCATCTAGACATGGAGGCCTGCGACGCCCTTCTCGCCGCCATCGACAGCTTTGATGGAACGGTGATCATGGTGACCCATAACGAGCTCTTTTTGCACGCCCTGGCCTCCCGCCTAGTGGTCTTCCGCCATGGCGGCATCGATCTTTTCGAGGGCAGTTACCAGAGATTTTTAGATAAGGGCGGCTGGGAGGACGAAGCGGGAGCGGAAACTGGCGGCGGTTCGACGGATGAAGATGGCGGCGGCCAGGGTGCCCGCCTGACCAAAAAGGAGGCCCGACGCCTGCGCTCCGAAATCGTCACCCAGCGCTCTAAGGTGCTCAAACCCATCGAGACCGGTATCGCAGCGGCGGAGAGCGACATCGAGGCCCAGGAGGTCCGCCTGGAAACCCTCAACGCTGAGATGCTGGCGGCCTCCGAGGGGCAGAACGGGGAACGCATCGCCGACCTCTCCCGTCAGATTCACGCCTGCCAGACCCTCATCGAAGAGCGTTTCCAGGAGCTTGAAGGCCTCTACGACCAGAAGACGCTCCATGAGCGTCGCTTCGACAAGCAGCTCAAAAAGCTTTAACTCCGGTGTGCGACCAACGGTTCACGACTGCTGAGGTTGCGCATGGGTTCCAAGACCGCACCGTGGAACTACTCGGCGGGTGCGTCCTGATGGTAGCTGCTCTGCAGGGCGGCCAGAACCGAGAGGTAGCGCTCACGATACATGATCCCCTTCTGGTTGGTGATATCATAGAAGAGAAAGTCGATGTAGGGACGGATGTCGATACCGAAGCGGTTGAGCTCCTTGCGGTTGGCCTGATCCAAGAGCAGCAGGCTGTAATAATTGACCAGCATGCGAATTTTAGAATCGCGCCGTAAAAGATAGGAGCGCCCCCCCAGGGTATCCAAGAAGAAACCGGCGTAGGTGTAGAGCACCTCAATATCGGGGCGCTTATAGCTGTCCGCCCCCTCCTTGCGACACGTCGTCAGCCAGGCATAGAGCACGGCCATGGCTGGTTCGATGATCTCCTTCTCATTGGAGAGGATATCCAGGGCAACACCGATGCGTTCTTTACCCAGAATGCGGTAGAGGTGGGTAACGTTCTGGAGCAGTCGAAAGATGGTCCCCATTTCATCGATGACAATGGGTTGGGTCTCGGTGAGGCGCTGGAAACAGCCTGTGACGAAAGTGGCCGTATCACCCTTAAATTTACGTGCGGCCAGGTAGCCCTTTTTATCCAGATAGGCGAAGATGGCCGTCACCTGCTGATCAATGAGGCGGCAGTCGACCTGGTCTTCCGAAAGCTTGAAGAGGCCGTCTCCATTGCCGAAGACCTCCTCCATACGCTCCTCCGGCAAAACCGCCTGGGGTTGGAGCTGGGCTTCCAGGGCAGCCTCGCAATCGGCCCAGGCCGCCTGCAGATCGGCAACGTATTTATCACAAAGCGCCTTCTGCTCAGCCACCTTGGCGTCCATCTCCTTGCGGTGGAACTTGCTGAGCTGGGAATAGGCCAGGAAACCGATGGCGAAAAGGACAACAAGAGCGACAACCACTTTCACGGTCTTGTCCATGAGACCTGCCTTTCATCCTTAGCGGTTCAGGTGGATGCGCCGTGTCCTGCACGGCAGCGTCCCAGAGGCTTAATATCGGTCGTGGGGACCTCGCATGCACAAGGTCTGAATGATCACAGGCCTATAGCAACACTTGCGATAGTATTTCATAAACCTTGGTGGGAATGCAAGGCTGTCGGGAACAAAGGGTCCAAGGTGCATCTACCCAGCTGAGGGAAAGCCAAGGTCTTTTTTCACAAGGTTTTTAGGAGGAGGGGGTGCATTGCCTTGCGCCAAAGCGATCATGAAAGCACAGGACCCACCTGAAGCGTTGAAAGTTCTTGGGGTCTCCCGCGGCTGGATCGCGGTCTACAAACCCACCGGCCTAAGTGTGCACAACGATCCCCGGCAGGATATCTGCGCCCGGGTGTTTGCGCTGATCGAAACCGATACCGCCTTGGGCCGTGCGGTGGGGCTGGATAAAGCGTGGGGGGTGCATGCCGTTCACCGCCTGGATCGGGACACCTCCGGGGTGTTGCTTCTGGCAACCCATGCGGGTGTGTTTGCCGCCCTCAGCAAGCTCTTTTCAGCGCATAAGGTGCGCAAACGCTACCTGGCCGTCGTCCATGGCAAGGTGCAGGGAACGCATGCGGCCTCCTCTTGCGGCGAATGGACCTGGCCCCTCAGCGTCAAGGCCGGCGGCCGAAACCGGCCGGCCGGTGTGGGCAAACGGCGGCCATGCACGACCCGCTTCTGGGTGGAAGGGTCAAGCGAGCGTTATACCCTGCTCTCCTGTGAGCCGGTCAGCGGCCGTCAGCATCAAATCCGCCGCCACGCTAAACTGGCCGGCCACCCCGTGGTGGGAGACCGGCGTTACGGCTCTAAGCGCGCCCTGAACTACCTGGAAGGCGCCTATACCGATGTGCGCCTGGCCCTCCATGCCTGGCAGTTAACCTTTGTCCCTCCGGGTCAGGATCCAAATGAGACCCTAACTCTCACCGCCGACCCAACACCAGCCTTCATGACCCGCCTGATGAGTGACCCGGACGGGCTTACCTAATTTAAGCGTAATGGACACTCAGATGGGGTTTCATCAAGAAATAGTTGAACCGTAATCAGGCGACGACCCTCGCTCAGGGGGTAGCCTCTGGTCAAAGGGTGGCCTCTTTAAAGGGTGCCGATAAAACAGGGTCCCCCGCCGCCGGAGCGACTGCCACCGTCGTTTGCAGAGGCGGCTTCGTCAGCGTTGGTTTGGGGAGCATCTTGGATGGCTTTGATGGTAATCATACAGCTGTCCTCGGCGGTCTGGCCGGAGGTGTCCGTCACCTGGAAGGTGAATACCATTTCGGTATCCACATCGACACTGGGGGCGATGAAGCTGGACTCCTGGGATCTTTCGCCAGTCAAGCTCAAGGAGCGCTGGTCCGTGTCGGCAGGCGGTAACCAGACGTAGGTATCGATCTCAGCCCCCTGGGAAGCCATGGCGCTGCCTCTCAGGACCACCGGGCTGCCTGGGAAGACGATCTGATCGCTGCCGGCCTCGGCCACGGGATGCTCCTGGGGGGTAAAGATGGAGACGGTGCAGGTATCAGTCACCCGAGCCCCATGGGGATCGGTCACGACCAACTCAAAGTCTAGCGTCGTTTCTGCCGTTACCTGAGGGGCCGTGAAGGTCGTTGTGAGGGCGGTGGCATCCGAAAGTGCCACCAGAGGGCCGCTGCGCTGAATCCACTGAATCTGTTCCAGAGCGAATCCATCCGGATCCAAGGCGTTGCCGGGCAAGGTCACCACCTGGCCCATGAGCGCCACCTGATCGGCCCCGGCATCCACAGTGGGAGCGGTGTTGTCGGGCGCGATGCCGGTGACCAACACCTGATAATCCGCCTGCCATTCGTAGGCGGCGGTGAAGTTGTTGGTGATGTCGTAATACCCGTTGTAAGCCCCCGTCCACCCCAGGTTGATGTGCACTTTGTCCGTAAGACCGGTCTCATAGCCATCGATGACGACCTCATGGCCGCTCCAATCCTCAGTAAAGATGGAAAAAAGCATCGGCCGTGGCGGATCGGCATCAAGCTCACCCTGGATTAGGCTAAACCAGCCTTCGGCGCTGTAGCGGGAGCGGGAATGGCGCGCCATCTGAGCCTTATAGCGAAAGAAGCGGTCCAGGATCTCATCGCCGTAACGCACGCTACTTGACCCGCTACAGCCATAGTCGGTCTCCACGGCAACGGCCACATCGGCTATGAAGTGGGCGACGGCATCGATCTCCGTCGCTGAACTGCTAGTACCCAGGCTGGCGGGCATGAAGTCCCAGCTATAAGGCTGATCGAAGTCGGCGCTGACAGTTTGACCGTTCCATTCGTAGCTGTGACCGCCATCACCGTTATAAGGCCACTGCCAGTAACGCATCACCTGGGCAAAGGCGGTGGCTACGCAACCGGTAAGAGCATGCTCGCACCCACCGCTGATACCGGGTATCTGGTCGTTGTAGCGATCCCCCTGCCCCCAGCGGGTGCTCAACATGGGCCCCACGATGACGCCTTCACTCAGACGCGACAGCGCGTTGGCACTCCTCACAAATGTTTGCGCATAGGTCGCATTGGAGGGTAGATATACGGACCAAGCCGAAGAGATGCGCCGAGCCGTTGTGTTGGCCGCGGTGGGGTCGTCAGCCATGGCCCGATAGCCTGCGTTGACGCTATTTTCAAGGCTTTGGAGGGTGCTCAATATCTCGGGTAGTATCCAGGCCTCGATGCTGGCGGGATCGTCCACCTTGGTCGGATCGAAGCTAGAGGCTGTGGAGTAGAGCAGCACCGGGCTGAAACGGTCGTCCGCAGCCACGAGCACATGTCCAGCGGGCAGCACGTCAAAATGGTGAGCCACCGCCACCTTGTCCATCCATACGGTTTCGCCCGGGCCGGCTTCAGCCGTCTGATAATCGCCCCAGGCCCCATGGAGGTCGAGGTGGCGTTGAATTTCAGCAACAGCCACCTGACGAGCCGCCGCAAGATCGATCTCCGCCGCGGTGGCAAACCCGCCACCCGACAAAGTGATAACGAGCACGAGCAAACTGAATACGTAACCAGGGACGACCCTTTTGCTGTCCATTTTCCCTCATTGGCAAACGATATCTGGCGCGCCCGACTTTCGTAGTGCAACGCCCACTGCAGCGATATCGACACAAAAGACCAATTCTTGAGGGAAAACGAGGATTGCGCATAAACGCAAAATATTAATAAGTTCTTATATATCTAATAGTTATACAACAAACATAGTGGCGCAATTTATGAAAGGTAGATAGGGGGGGCATGTGAGGGTTCTTCAGGAATCGGGGGTGTAAGGCAGCCTTGGCGCGGGTGGACTCTGTTGTCTGCCAGGTCCGTAGGTGAGCGCTTGCTGGGGAGCATCCACCGGCTGGGTAACGCGCTGCTGCAAAGCCATGGCCCGACCCTCGGGAGAGAGGGTGACACGATCCACGACGCCGTAGGGCGCCTGGATAAGCTTACGCCCTTCACCGGATTGCAGCGGTTTGGACGGTGATAGGTGATCAATGGGCCCCACCACTCGCGAGACCCGAGGTGATCTAACGTCCGTGATCCGATCCATGTGGTCCTGGCCTTTCGAGCAGGGTTGTGAGGTAAAGACGGACTATACAATCACTCACTACCTACCACGTATCCCCAAGTGGTACAATCTTAAAGCACCGTTGATGCGGTCAGGCGAATGGTGTAAGGAAAGCCACCTGCAGAAAATGGAACCACAAGGAGACCCTTTATGACACCCTACGAAGTTGCCAAAGCGCTGCATCGTGAACTGGCCCCCTTGGCCCCCAAACTGGCGGCAGCCCTGAACCGTGCTTTGGTGGAAATCGGTGAGGGCTCAAGCCTGGTGGGATTAGGCCCCGGCACCCACAAGGATGACCAGATCTCATTTCAGGAATACGAGCAGATCGCCCTCCAGGGCGCCCACCCAGCGGATATCATCACCCGAATGACCAGCGCTCTTGCGATCCTGGAATCCAACTCCAGTTGGGAAGTCCTGATTGACAAAAAATCGACCCGCGGTGGGGACCGGTTGGAGTTGATGTACACCCTCTACCGAATGGGGAAAACCGCTTGAGACAGGGTCTCTCAGCAATCTGAGAGATGAGCCCTTCACTTGCCTGAGAGGTTGGAATTGCGGGAGCCTGAGAGAGGGTCCGAATAAAATTGAGGGGCCCCAAAAAGAGATGGGGTGGTCCGAAAACCACCCCGTCGGCTAAAGGAAGACCGGGTATCCCCGAACCTTCCAGAGAGGCTCCCCCGCGAAGCCTCCGCTGGTACACATCATCGCCGACGGAGTCAGGAAACTTTAATTTTTTCTCGTAGGATCTTGATGATTCTCTCCGCCATCCTGATCTCATCAGGGAACAACAAACCCGCCGAAATCCATTTTTCGATGGTTTCCGGTGGGATCGACAAGCCCCTGGCGTAAGCGTCGATATCCCCCTGACGCGTAAAAGCCATCTCCTCGACTACCAGGGCGACACTTGGTTTTAGATGCCCTCCAACCGGGTTTGCAACCACCCGTGTCGATCCCTCCGTCGCATCTGGTCGCAAGGCACGCACCTTAGGCGACCCTTCCAAATTATCAATTTTGGTGCTGGTCATGTTCCCCCCGTTCATCTGTCAGGAAAGCCGCCCTGACTAAGCTTCCTATGATAACCATAAACATCTGCTCGGTCGCTGGCAAGCCGGCCAGCCACTCACCTATATAGTTATTCAGCTTAAGATTTCACCAGGGGGATATGCATATAATCGGCCAGATTTTGGGCCGGAGTAAAATATCGACAAGGGTTACTATCTTTCCCCGTCAAGACAGAGGGATAGATGCAGCTCAAATGGTACCAAAAAATAGAAAAAAAATTTAGCGGCTTCTGAAAACTGCTCTTTCTGATTGGCAATTGGGGCCAATTACCCCAATAAATTGACGGTCGCGGCCCCTCCCGGTGACGGAGCCGCTCTCACGGGGAGAGACTACATGAGAATACCCACGTATCCTACAAAGCTGTCCCCGGGACTTTTTTCATGGCTGGTTGTGTACTGTAGCGCTACTGGGCTTTGAGCACCCAGGGCAGTGGCTGCCGTCAATGCGGTGGCGGCGGCACCGGCGCAACAGGCGTTCTGGTTGGCCAAAGCCTCCTCGATGACGCGGGGCCCATCGAGTGCCAGCAGCGCCTCGATGATGCGACGATCATTGCTCTCGCGCACCCACTCCAGGGCCTCGGCGCCGTTCCCGTGAGACTGAAAGCCGTAATTTCGCCCGTAATGGGTCAGATCTGTAGACCCAATCACTTTGAGCTTCAGGTTACGCCTGTGGGCAGCGGCAACCAGAGCGTCTCCAATGGGAAGAGATGCGGCCCGAGGGGGAAGGCCCAAAGTCAGGATGCGAACCTGCGGCAAAAAATACTTGATGAAGGGCAGTTGCACCTCGATGGTGTTGTCCGGTTGAAATTCGGTGCAGGTTTCGATATCGAATTGGAATAGTTCCATCAGATCCCCGGCCAGTTCATGGGCGATGGGCAGCTCCCCAAAGGGCGTTTCCCAGGCGCCCTCGGCCATTATTACGTTTGCGCTCCCCGGGCGTAAATGCATGCCGAGGACAGCCACCACGTCGACCCCATCGCCTTGGTCGAGGTGGCCAATCACGTTGCAGGCCAAGCTTCCAGAGAAATACCACCCGGCATGGGGCACGATGCCCCCCACAAAGGGGCCTTGGGGGATGGTCCATTGAAGCCCCTCCTCCAGAAAGCCATCGATCTCACGGTGGCAATCATCTGCCTGATCCGGATACCAGCTACCGGCAAACATTGCTCTGCGGACTTTCTTCGCCTTGGGAACCTTCATTTTAGCACCTCCTAAGTTGGGTCATTTAGCGGATATCCCTGGATTGAGGGTATTCTATGACTACGGAAACCGTACTAAGGTTACCTGTGCCCATTCGACCGCGCAACGCTTTTAGAAAATTTTCGAACCATCCACCTCCAAGCTATCGATAGTTGCCCCCCACGACTTTTCAAACCGGGTTTCGTGCTTACTATAGATTCCAGCATGATGGCGCCTCATCACGGACAGGGCGCCTTTTCGATGGACATCATAGACCCTTAGCTTCGCAGAACATGGTCTGAGGCAATCCCAAGCTAAGGTCGGCATGATACTGAGGAGGACAATATGTGGGAATACACGGACAAGGTCAAAGATCACTTTCTCAACCCGCGCAATGTCGGCGAGGTCAAGGATCCAGATGGTGTCGGCGAGGTGGGCTCCATGGCCTGCGGCGACGCTCTGAAGTTGACCTTCCGGTTGGACGAGGAAAAAAGAATCGCCGAAGCCAAGTTCCAGACCTTTGGCTGTGCAAGCGCGATCGCCTCATCCTCTGCCTTGACCGAGATGCTCATCGGCAAGACCCTCGAGGAGGCGGAAAAGATCACCAACGACGACATCGCCAGCTACCTCGGTGGCCTGCCAAAAGAGAAGATGCACTGCTCGGTCATGGGCCAGGATGCACTCGAAAAGGCTATCGTCTGTTACCGTGGGGATGCTCCCAAGGAGGTCGAGGGGGAAGTGGTCTGTGAGTGTTTCGGTGTCACCGACGTGCAGATTCGCCGGGCTGTAACGGAAAACCACCTCAAAACCATCGAAGACGTCACCGACTACGTCAAGGCTGGCGGTGGCTGCGGCAACTGCCATGACCGCATCCAGGAGATTATCGACGGGGTTTTGGGCAACGTCGTGCAGATAAAGGCCAAACCCAAGCGTCTCACCAATATCCAGAAGATCAAACTCATCGACGAAACCCTGGATCGTGAGGTTAAACCGGCTCTGAAGCAAGACGGCGGCGACATCGAGCTCATCGATGTAGAAGGCAACACCGTGTTTGTCAAGTTGCGCGGGGCTTGCGCCTCCTGCTCCAAATCCCAGGTGACCCTCAAGGGCTATGTGGAAGCGAAGCTTAAGGAGCTCGTCGCCCCCGAACTGGTAGTGGAGGAGGTATAGGTATGACGACGCCCATCTATGTGGACAACAACGCCACCACGCGGGTAGCGCCTGAGGTGGTGGAAGCGATGCTGCCCTATTTCAGCGAATTCTACGGTAACCCCTCGAGTATGCATGCCTTTGGCGGTAATGTAGGCCAGGCATTGAAAGCTGCACGCGCCCGAGTGGCGGACCTGCTGGGGGCCACCCCGGAAGAGATCGTCTTCACCAGCTGCGGGACCGAGAGCGACAGCACCGCCCTCTGGGCCGCCCTGCGCTCCAACCCCGCCAAGCGTCATGTGATCACCTCCCGGGTGGAGCACCCGGCCGTCAAAAACCTCTGCGAAAGCCTGACCGGCCATGGCTACCGGGTCACCTTCGTGCCGGTGGACAAGCTGGGACGCCTGGACCTCGACTATCTCTACAATAGTCTCAGCGACGACACTGCCCTCGTGAGCCTCATGTGGGCCAACAACGAAACCGGAATGATCTTCCCGGTGGAGGAGATCGCCCGGGAGGTTAAATCACGCGGCATCCTCTTCCATACCGACGCTGTCCAAGCGGTGGGCAAAGTGCCCATAGATATGAAAACATCAGCCATCGACATGCTGGCTCTGTCCGGACACAAGCTGCACGCCCCCAAGGGCATCGGCGCTCTCTACGTGCGCAAGGGCACCAAGTTCTCCCCATTTCTGATGGGCGGCCATCAAGAGCACGGCCGCCGGGGAGGCACTGAAAACGTGGCCTCGATCATCGGCCTGGGACGCGCTTGTGAGCTGGCCGGTGAGATGATGGAAGACGAAAACACGCGTGTACGCGCCCTCCGAGACAAGCTGGAAAAGGGGCTGCTGGCGGCAGTGCCCAACGCCATGGTCAATGGCGTTCCGGAAGAGCGCCTGCCAAATACCAGCTCCATCGCCTTCGAGTTCATCGAAGGCGAGTCCATCCTGCTGCTTATGGATCAGCACGGTATCTGCGCCTCCTCGGGGTCGGCCTGTACCTCGGGCTCCCTGGAACCTTCCCACGTGCTGCGCGCCATGGGGGTGCCCTTCACCGCCGCCCATGGCACCATCCGCTTCAGCCTGAGCATCTACAACACCGAGAAGGAGATGGACACCATCATCGAGGCCTTGCCCCCCATCGTGGAGCGTCTGCGCCAGATGTCGCCCTTTCGGGCGGAAAACGCCAGTTGCGATCAATCCAACTGACGCCAAAGCTAGGCGGCGCTATCGCTAGTATTGACCTAAAAAGTCCTGCCGGCTGATTGCCCGGTGGGGCTTTTTTCTTTTGTATCGATAGGCAGCACTCAGTGGGCCGCCAGCACCCGCTTGAGAAAGCCGCCTGTATAGCTGGCCCTTGATTCGGCCACGACTTCGGGTGGACCCACTGCCACCACATGCCCTCCGCCGTTGCCCCCCTCGGGCCCAAGGTCGATGACCCAGTCGGCGGATTTGACGACGTCCAGGTTATGCTCGATGATCACCACGGTATTGCCGCCTTCCACCAGACGCTGGAGGACCAAAAGGAGCATTTCGATATCCTGAAAATGGAGGCCCGTGGTGGGCTCGTCGAGGATGTAGAGGGTGCGACCGGTGTCGCGTTTTGCCAGCTCACGGGCCAGCTTGATGCGCTGGGCTTCGCCCCCCGAGAGGGTGGTGGCTGCCTGCCCCAGCTTGATGTAGCCCAGGCCCACATCCCGGAGTGTCTCCAGGATCGGCCGGATGCGCGGTTGGCTGGCAAAGAGCGTAAGGGCCTGGCGCACCGACAGGTCGAGGACATCGGCGATGGAGTGGCCCTTGTAGCGCACCTCCAGGGTGGCGGCGTTGAAGCGTTTGCCGCGGCACACCTCACAGGGAACGTAGACATCGGCCAGAAAATGCATCTCCACGCGGATATAGCCGTCGCCACGGCAGGTCTCGCAGCGCCCGCCTTTGACGTTGAAGGAGAAACGCCCCTTGCGATAGCCCCGGGTCTTGGATTCTGGCAAAAGGGCGAAGAGATCACGAATAAGGTCGAAAACCTTTGTATAGGTGGCCGGGTTGCTGCGCGGGGTGCGACCGATGGGCTTCTGGTCGATGTTGATCACCTTGTCGATGTGCTGCAGCCCCCGCACCCCACCGTGGCGACCCGCCGTGATGCTGGCACCGTGTAGGCGGCGGGCCAGGGCCGGGTAGAGAATCTGGTTGACCAGGGTGGACTTCCCCGCTCCTGAGACCCCGGTGATGGCCACCAGCAGTCCCAAGGGCAGCTTGACGTCGATCTTGGCCAAATTGTTCTCGGCGGCCTTGAGGATGGAGATCCAGCGGTTACCGGTACCCTTTGGAGAACGACGCTTCTCCGGAGTGGCGAGCCTGAGCCTTCCGCTGAGGTAGCCGCCGGTTACCGACTGCCGGTTGCGGCACAATTGGGCGGGCGTGCCCTGGGCAACAATCTGCCCCCCCAGGAGTCCGGCTCCGGGGCCGATGTCGACGATGTAGTCGGCCGAACGCATGGTCTCCTCGTCGTGCTCGATGACGATGAGGGTGTTGCCGATGTCGCGCAGGTGGCAAAGGGTCTCCAGGAGTTTGGCGTTGTCCCGCGAGTGCAGGCCGATGGAGGGTTCATCCAGAATATAGAGCACGCCGGTGAGTTCGGAGCCCACCTGTGAGGCTAGGCGGATGCGTTGGGACTCGCCTCCTGAGAGAGAGGGCCCCTGGCGCGAGAGGGTCAGGTAATCGAGACCTACGTTGATGAGAAATCGCAAACGGCCCTGTATCTCCTTGACCAGTTCGGCGGCGATGAGACGGCGGTTGCCCGTCAGCTTCAGACTGCCGAAGAAACGCTGCGCCTCACCGATGGTCAGGTCGGTAAGGTCGATGATGCTGCGCTCACCGATGCGGACATGCAGGACCTCCTCCTTGAGACGCTGCCCCTTGCACTGGGTGCAGGTGGAGGCTGACATGAAGCCGGCGTAGTACTTCTTCTGCCCCTCGGACTGGGTCTGAGCATAGCGCCGCATCATCATGGGCACCAGGCCCTCCCATTCGGTCTGAATCTGCCCTTGAATCTTCTCTGAATCCCAGCGCACCTGAACCGAGCGCCCATCGGCGCCGTAGAGCAGAAGATCTCTCTGCTTCTTGGGCAGCTTACGCCAGGGTGTATCGTAATCCAGCCCCCACTGATCCTCCATGGCCAGCAGCTTGCGCAACCCCCAGCCGTTGCCCTCGCCATTGGCCTTAAGAAAATAGTTGCGCCACGGCACAACAGCACCCTCGCGGATGCTGAGACCCTTGTCCGGCACCAGTTTGTCCACATCCATGGATAGCTGGTTGCCGATGCCGTTACAGGCGGGACACATCCCCAGGGGGGAGTTGAAAGAGAAGAGCGAAGGTTCCAGCTCCGGGTAGGCGACACCGCAGCAGGAGCGCGCCTCGCTCATGGGTAGATCTTCGCGATCGATGATGTGCACCACCAGGCGCCCCTGCCCGGCTTTCAGAGCGGTCTCCACCGAATCGGTCAGGCGTTTGCGGAAGGCTTTGCCCGCCTTGAGCACGAGGCGGTCCACGACCACTTCGATGGTATGTTTCTTGTGCTTCCCCAAGGCCCGGACATCCCCAAGCTCCTGGACGATGCCGTCCACACGCACCCGTGCGAAGCCTTCTTTCTGCAAGGTCTGCAGGTGGTCGCGGTGCTCCCCCTTGCGGTTCTCCACGATGGGCGCCAGAAGCAGAAACTTGGTGCCGGGGGGCAGGTCTAAAATCTGAACCACCATGCCCTGGGCGTCGCCGCGCCCCACGGAGCGGCCGCACTTAATACAGAACTGCTCGCCCACCCGGGCAAAGAGGACTCGCAGGTAGTCGTATATCTCGGTGATCGTCCCCACAGTGGAGCGTGGGTTTTTACTGGCCGCCTTCTGCTCGATGGAGATGGTCGGGGAGAGGCCGCGGATATAATCGTAGCGCGGCTTCTCCATCTGCCCGATGAACTGGCGCGCATAGGCCGAAAGGGATTCCACATAGCGCCGCTGGCCCTCGGCAAAAATGGTATCGAAAGCCAGGCTGGACTTGCCCGACCCCGAAACTCCCGTGAAGACGATGAGTTTCTTTTTGGGCAGCTCGAGATCGACGTTTTTCAGGTTGTGCTCCCGGGCTCCCTTGATGACGATAGTGTCCAGTTCACCCTGGCGGCGGCGTTTCTTGGGGGGCTGGGGGAGGCGCACGGGGGGGAAGTCGCCGTGGGAAGCAGTTCTTGGCATAGCTGAAATGATCACCTGACTGGGTTGACGAGAGCGCGGCACGGCGGCGGGGTGCATGAACCCAGGACCCCGCCGACCACCGATATCCGCAAAGTCGCTTTGTTATGCGTTTATTGCCTTCATAAGTGCACCAAAATACTCAGCACGGCCCGTTTTGAACAATCCATACCATGCTTCCAATACTGGAACAGCATAAATATCGAGAAGCTTAAAGATATGAAACGCAAAATCCACTGGGGCCATTGCAGATGCAGTAATGAGGCCTCTATCTGTGACGGTTGGTAAATCTTCGTATAGCTCGGCTCCGAGGTATTGTGTCGTGCTGAGATATTCGCGAGCATTGCTTGTGTGCCGCCGAGTATCAAGTAAACCTCCACGTGCAAGCCCAGCCGTAGCACCACAAATCGCAGCTACGGGTATTTCGGTGTTAAGAAACGTGCGGGCAATCTCGACAGCTTCAGTGTTCAAGCCTTCATCCCAGGCAGTGCCGCCTGGCATTATTAACATGGCGCTATTGGTTGGCGAAAGTTCGTTGAATGTTATTTCGGGTTGAATACAAAGCCCACCAATACTCACAACAGGCGTTTTACTCACCGCCACACTACGAACTCGATAGCCGCCTGGGTTCTTTTGAAACTGTGGATTGTTTATCCCAGCTATCGCATAACCCGCTTCCCAATCTGATAGACTGTCGAATACAAAAAGATGCACATCATGCTGTTTCATTTCGACACCAATACTTTCATGTCGGGTGGGGTGGGAGGGGCCCCCGCGAGGGGAGCCCGTATCCCAATCAACGAAGTTTTTCGAGTGCTTCTCCGGCTTCCGGAGCCAATTTTACGAAAGCCGACAAGGTCGCACAGATATAATCACTGCATTCGGCGCAATTAGCGACGTTTCTCGAAAGGCAGCACTTACGAATTTCACACATATTTTCACAATAGGAGAACTTTACTCCATTTGATCTGCAACCATCGCAGTTTATGCCTTCTGGCTTGATATCCGCATGGTATTGAGCCGACCACTTTTGGGCGACGCTCGCTCGTTTGAGATCATCATCTTCTTGTGTGGCGATAAACGCCTCGCATTTAGAACAATCCAATCCACAATAAGCTATCATTATTCCTCCAGGGGATGTGGGGGTGAAGATAAAGATCTTATTCTTGCATTGTTCTATTCACATAGGTAATGGCGCAGATGAAAGCCCCCTGAGGATCCTGAATCACACAGAAGCGGCCCACCTCGGGAATATCCTGGGGCCCCATGACCACCTGTCCGCCCAACTCGGCGACCTTACGGGCAGTGGCATCCACATCATCTACGGTCACATAGACACTCCAGGCGGGGTGCATCCCCTCGGCCTGGGGGGGCATGGCCATCATGCCGCCGACCTCCTCGCCGCCGACCTTAACTAGGGTGTAGGGCATCCCCCCATCGTAGGCGGCGGTCTCCCAGCCAAAAATATCCGTATAAAAAGATTTGGCCTTCTCCACATCCGTGGTCATCAGCTCTACCCAACCAAATGCACCGTGTTGTTTCATTTTGTCGTCCATGACATCCTCCTCTTGCAGGGTTTTCGAAAGGTCGCACAGGGATCTTTCCTTAGAGTGAGACATGCTTGTAACAGACCCTGGTGACAACCGTCTGTCAGCAGGCTTGACCATGGGCTAAGGTGAAGGACACCCCAGCAGGCAGGATCCCTCCGGATCATTCAAAATAATGCCGATGCAGTCGTTGGGCAAATGCCTGTATGCGTTCCTTGAGGGTCACCGGCGCCAAGACCTCGACCCGGTCGCAGAACCCCACCAGCCAGCGGACCAGATAATCGTAGTCCGGGGTGAGAAAGTGCATCTCGACCCCCTCCGGATGAACTACCTCACGAACGAACCCCCAATAGTAGCGGTTCTGACGAACCTCAGTGGCGGCTTGGCTATTGAAACGAATGGTGGCGGGCTTTAGGTCGGTGGGTGCCACCATCTTGTCGACCAATTGGTCGATGTCGCCGTGGCGGTGGGCATCAAAGGGGGTTTGGGTGGGTGTCAGGTCGCAGATGCGGTCCACCCGGAAATCGCGGTAGGCCTGCCGCAGGCGGCAAAAGGCGAGGAGATGCCAGTGGCCACCATAGAAACAGAGCACAAGGGGTTCGACCTCACGCTCGGTCACCTCGTCCTTGCCGCCGGAGTGATAGGTCATGAACACCACCCGGCGACGGCCTAAGATGGCCTGCAAGCGCGCAAGCATGCGCCCGTCTCCGTGCACCGGAGGCGCCTCCGGCAAGGTGCGCACCGTCATACGATCCTCAAGACGCTCCATAAAGCGCTGGTCACCCTGATCAAGGACCGCCCTTATTTTGTCTAGGGCGCCCTGGTACTCCTCATTAATGGAGGGATCGCTGAAGCGCTCGATGAGTTTACCGCCGGTTATCAGGGCGCCGGCCTGGGCGCGAGTAAACATCACCGGTGGCAGGTGATAGCCCCGGGCCAGACAATAGCCCACACCCGCTTCGGACAATATGGGCACGCCGGCTTCTTCCAAAACGCGAATGTCACGGTAAATAGTTCGCCGGCTGACGACGAAACGATCCGCCAGTTGGTCAGCGGTCAGTACCCGCCGGGTCTGCAGCAAGAGTA
>JBNKKA010000031.1:0-31383 GCA_050291585.1 Desulfobacteraceae bacterium | reverse complement strand
TAGGGCGCCTTGCGTTTGCCGTTGCCTGGGGGGCGCAGACGCAAGGCTTCGGCTTTGGCTGCTTGGTAGGCTTCAGTGCTGATGGCTTTGGTGGCGTGCATCTGCTGGAGGACGATATCGCGGCGCTTGAGGGCCAGCTCCGGGTTCACTATAGGCGAGTAGCGCGAGGGCGCCTTGGGCATACCGGCGATGAGGGCGCACTCGGCCAGGGTCAATTCACCCAGAGATTTTCCGAAAAAGGTCTCGGCCGCCGCCGCCACCCCGTAAGCGCCACTGCCGAAGTAAACCTGGTTGAGGTAGAGGGTGAGCAGCTCCGCCTTGGTGTAGCGCCGCTCGAGCTGAAGGGCCAGGATGGCCTCTTTAAGCTTACGCACCAGGCTCTTGCGAGGTGTCAGAAAAAGGGTTTTGGCCAGCTGCTGGGTGAGGGTGCTGGCCCCTTCGGCAAAACGCCGGGCCCGGACGTCTTTGACGACGGCGCGTAAAATGCCGCGCACGTCCACCCCGCTGTGGTCGTAGAATTTGCGGTCCTCGGTGGTGAGGAGGGCCGTTGCCAGGAGGGGGGGGATGGCTGTCAGGGGGACGGGTTCGCGTTTCTCCGCGTAGAACTCGGCGATGAGTTGGCCTTCGATGTCGTATAAACGACTGACCATGGCCGGTTGAAAATCGCCCAGGGCGCGGATCTGGGGTAGATCGCGGGTGAGCCCGACGAAAGCGCCGACGATGGCGCCGCAGACGGTGGCGGCCAGGAGAATTAAAATTATGACGGTTTTGCGCATCGGTTGGCTCCCAAGGACCCTCTGTGGGTCTGTGGCGCAATTTAACGAATTGACTCCGGGGAAGCAAGCTTGTAGATTCAGGCGTGAGCTAAACTGGTGTTTGCACATGAAATTACAGATTTAAATGATAGAGAGGACCTTGACAAATGACCCACCACGAAGACGGCCATCACCACCACCACAATCATGAAAGCGGCAGCGGTTTGAGCCTTGAAGAGAAGCTCGAACGCCTCTTGAGCCACTGGATCGACCACAACGGCGACCACGCCAACACCTACCGTGACTGGGCGGCTCAAGCCGAGGGCCACGACTTGCCCCAGGTCGGCCAGTTGCTCCTCAAGGCGGCCGAACTCACCGAGGAGATCAGCCGTCAGTTCGAAGCGGCGCGACAGGCATTACCGTCCGCCCAATAAGAGATCTTGCGAAGCGGGCAAAAGCGGCTTTTTCAATGCTCAGAGAGCATCCCAGGCGAAGATAGCCTCGCGGCTGAGCAAGGTGCTGGCCGAGGCCAGATCCATGGTCTGGGCTGCGGTGACGTCCATGAGGGCCATACTCAGACCGGCGGCGGCCAGCATGGGCAGGTAGGCGCTTTGCAGAAAGGTTCGTCGGCGGGCGTCCGGGGCGCCGCTGGTGAGGTTGGAGAGGCCGGCGATGGTCTGGATGGGGGCGCCAATGAGGTCGGGAAGCTGTCTGATCAACTCCAGGGTCTCGCGGTTGCGTTGGGCGCCGTCGTCCCAGGTGAGGGGCACCACCACCGGATCGATG
Organism: Desulfobacteraceae bacterium; assembly: GCA_050291585.1. GTDB lineage: Bacteria > Desulfobacterota > Desulfobacteria > Desulfobacterales > Desulfosarcinaceae > JASJCL01. The sequence continues at coordinate 29,842 of JBNKKA010000031.1, read as the reverse complement.
ATCAGCTGTTCATCCTTCAGACCCGCGTCCAGGGCGGCCTGGTAGAGGGATACGGCGATCTCCATGCGTTCGGCCAGGGTAACGGGTACCTGGCTGCGGAGGGTGAGCAGATAACCCACGATCTCCACCCCAAATTCTACAGCCAGGGGCAGCATCTTTTCCAGTTTGTGGGGCTCCAGGGAAAACCCGTTGATGATGACCCGTCCGCGGGCGGCCCTTAGACCGGCGGCCACGGCCGCGGCATTGGTGGTGTCAAGCAGGATGGGCAGGTCACAGCCGTTCTGGACGGTATCGACCAGAAACCGCATCTGGGCGGCACCGTCGCGGGAGAGAGGGCCGGGGTTGATGTCCATGGCCTGGGCCCCGGCGGCCACGCACCTTTCCACCAGGGCGGTGATGGGGGCGGGATCGCGGCGCGCCAGGGCGTCGGCCACGGCCGGCTGGGTGATCCTCAAATTATCGGCCACTATCAGCATGGTCGCTCCCCTTAATTCCACCCTCAGGCCTCAACCGAGATTCGGGCCTCACCCGAGACTCGGGCGTCACCCGGCGCAGGATCTCGTGGGGTCGGCAGGCGGGCAGATCTATGTCTAGCCAGGCTTCGCTGCCCGGCTGGACCACACCGACGCTTTCTCCATCCAGATTCCAGAGACCCCTTACCGCGGCTGTCTGAGATTGGCCGTATCGGGGCAGGTGTTCGATGAGATCTCCGTGACTGATCTTATTGCGTACCTGCACATGGGTTCGGTTGTCGACGGGTGGGGCGAGCACCTTTCCGACGAAGCGCCTGGCCGGCACCTGGAGGTTGGTGTAGTTGGGCGCCTGGTCCGCCTCGTCCTCCAGGTAGAAGCCGGTGCCATAGCCCCGGTGGCCGACCTTGGTCAACTCCGCCCGCCATTGGGGATCGACCTGGTAGTTGTCCGGTCCCGCCGCATAGCGGTCTAAGGCCTCGCGGTAGACTTTGACGACGGTGGCCACGTAGTGGATGCCCTTCATGCGTCCCTCGATCTTGAAGCTGCGGATACCGGCGGCCGCCATGGTCGGCAGATGGTCGAGCATGCACAGGTCGCGGCTGTTGAAGACGTAGCTGCCGCGGTCGTCTTCCATGAGAGGGTAGTACTTCCCGGGACGTTTTTCTTCCACCAGGGCGTAGCGCCAGCGGCAGGGCTGGCAGCATTCGCCGCGATTGCTGTCGCGTCTGGCCATGAAGTTGCTCAAGAGACAGCGTCCCGAGTAGGAGATGCACATGGCTCCATGGACAAAGGCCTCGATCTCCAGATTGCTTCCGGCCGACAGCTCACCGATCTCCTTGAGACTCAACTCGCGGGCCGTATTGATGCGCCGTGCGCCCAATTGCTGCCAGAAACGGGCCGAAGCCGTGCTGGTGGTGTTGGCCTGGGTGCTGATGTGCAGCGGCGTCTGCGGCAGCAGTTCGCGCGCCGCCATGAAAACGCCGGGGTCGGCCACGATGAGGGCGTCCAGGTCAAGGCGGTTCAACTCCGTGAGGTAGGCGCGCAGTTCGGCTATTTCATGGTTGCGGGGGTAGATGTTGCAGGCCAGGTAGACCTTTACGCCCTGGCTGTGGGCCACATCCAGGGCGGCCGCTAGTTCGCCGAGGCTGAAATTACCCGAGAAGCTGCGCAGGCTGAACCGCTTGCCTGCCAGATAGACGGCGTCGGCACCGTAATGGATGGCCGTTTCCAGCTTTTCGAAATTGCCGGCCGGGGATAGGAGCTCAAGCTTGGTTTTGCCGGCCAGTGCCGTGGTCACTGACCCGCCTCCCAGGCGGCAATCAGCTCTGGCATGACCGCTTGGAGGCTCGTCTCCCAGGGGGCGATGGTGATGTCCAGGGCTTTTTCGATTTTGGTGCAGTCCAGGACCGAGTAAGCCGGCCGGACGGCGGGGGTGGGATACTCGGCGGTGGTAAGGGCCTTTATGCGCTTGAGCTTGAGCGCAAGATCTTTTTCTTTCCTGGCCAGATCGATGGCCGCTTGGGCCAGGCCGTGCCAGCTAGTGCTCCCCGCGCCGCAGAAGTGGTAGGTGCCCCAGGCCAGCGGCTTCCCGGTTCGGAGGCATTCGGCCATGGCTAGCAGGGCGTTGGCCAGGTCGCCGGCGAAGGTGGGGCAACCCACCTGATCGGCCACCACCCCGATCTCTTCACGATCCCTGGCCAGGGTCAGCATGGTTTTGACGAAGTTGCGCCCCCGGATACCGTAGAGCCAGGCCGTGCGCACGAGGAGGTGCTCCGCCAACTCGGTCTGCACGGCGACTTCGCCAGCGGCCTTGGATTTGGCGTAGACACCAAGGGGGGAAACCGGGTCCGCCGCTTGCCAGGGCGTCTCCCGGGGGGCGTGGAAGACGAAGTCGGTGGAGATGTGGATGAGGGGAATCCCCGCCTCGTGGCAGCAAGCTGCCAACCGCCGGGGCACCGCCTCGTTGACCGCGTAGCAGCGCTCGTGGTCGCTCTCGGCTCCGTCCACATTGGTATAGCCGGCGGCGTTGATCACCAGGTCCGGCCGGACCGACCTCATGATATCGTTCACCTGTGCCTCGTCGCACAGGTCCACCTGGGGCAGATCCACGCCCCTAACCGTGAAAGGTCCCTTGGCGGCGCGCTGCATCAACTCCCAGCCCAGTTGGCCGTTGGCCCCTGTCACCAGGATTTTCATGGCGCCTCCTCCTTGGTGTTAGCTGTATATTTTACCTGAGGCAATTGCCTTGTAGTCAAGTCTGCCAGAAGCGGCATGGCGATGTCTTTTTCAGAGAGTACGGGGGATTTCACCCGCCAGTCAATGGCCAGTTGCGGGTCGGACCAGAGCAGTCCGCCCTCATCTTCGGGGTGATAAACGTCGCTGCACTTGTAGGCGAAGAGGGCGGTTTCACTGAGCACCGCGAAGCCATGGGCGAAGCCCCCCGGGATGAAGAACTGGCACTTGTTGGCTCCGGATAGCAGCGCACCCGTCCAGCGGCCGAAGCTCGGAGAGCCAGCCCTCAGATCAACGGCCACGTCGAAGACTTCCCCCTGTAGGACCTGCACCAGCTTGGCTTGGGGGTTGTTGATTTGGAAATGCAGGCCGCGTAAGGTGCCCCTGGTGGAGAGGCTGAGGTTGTCCTGCACGAAGGCTGCGGGGATGCCGGCTTCCACGTAGCGTGGGTGGTTATAGGTCTCCATGAAAAAGCCCCGTTGGTCTTCAAAGACCCGGGGTTCGATGAACAGGACGCCGTCGATCTCCGTCTTATGAATCTCCATGGCAGGTGTTTTTTACTCCAAAAGGATTAGGGTTGTCGATGGACCGCTTGTGCTTTTCCGATGCTCGCGGCCAGGCCGCCTCCAGACATTCCAGGGAGCGCTGCAGGGCTTCCAGGCCGAAGACTTCCAGACTGAGGCTACCAACGTAATCAGATTGCCGCAATCTCTCCAAAATGAGGTCCAATAGAGATGCGTCCAGGTCATCCAGGGGGCGATGGTCCTTGCCATCCGTCACCCCGTGGAGGTGGATCACCATGGTTTGTGAAAGATAGCTGTCCAGAGCGGTCGAAATTGCATCGTATGGCGATGGACCATACGCATAGATGATTAGGTGGCCGATGTCCAGACAAACCCGCAGATCCAGCGTCTCCACCAGGGGGGCGGCCCAGGCGAAGGGATAGTCAAGGGTTTCGATGGAGAGCCTCTGGGGCACGACACCTTCGGCGATAAGATCCTCCAAGCCCGAGCGGGTGCGTTCCTGCCAGAAATGGATATCGTCCGATGTCCGGGGGGCCTTTGATGGATAGGTCAGGTGGAGGGTGTAGCTGGTGACGGGCAGGTGGGCCATCTGTCGGTAAATGGCGGCGAGGGTGTCCACCGCCAGGCGGCGCCGGTTCCTATCTGAATCCCCTAAATCCACATCCACCGGCAGGTGGATGGTGTAGGTCAGCGCCTGATCCGCGGCGATTTCGGCCAGCCGGTCTATCTCGACCGCGTCCGGCAGGCTGCCGGGCCTCTGGCTTTCAAAAAAAAGCAGCTCGATCTCATCCACGTAAGGGGCCAGGCGACCCACATTCTCCGCCCAGCCGGCGGGGAAAATGAAGGAGGTGGTGCCCAGGCGGAAGGGGTATCGGCCTTTAAGGTTCGTGATGGGTGTTTTTTGCATTGATGCTTGCCTGTTGGCTGCCACCCCTTTCACCCCAGAACCCATCGCCCCCCCACGGCCAGCATCGCCGCCAGGGTGGCGCTGAGCCACATGAGGTCGCAGGCCCGGGGAATATCGTCGGGGCTGACGGCCCGTCGACCTTTACCGATGGTGGGTTTTTCCACAAGCCGGCCGTGGTAGCGGTTTGCCCCCCCCAGCCAGACCCCTAAGGCGCCGGCGTTGGCGGCCTCGGGCCAGCCGGCGTTGGGGCTGCTGTGCAGGCGGCCGTCCTGGCGGGCGGTTCGCCAGGTGGTCCTGCCGCGTTGGCTCAGGAAGGCGGCGGCCAGGGCGATGAGGGGCACACTCAGGCGGGCGGGCAGCCAGTTGGCCACATCGTCCACCCGGGCGGCCACCTTGCCGAAGGCCAGATAGCGCTCGTTTTTATACCCCACCATACTGTCCAGGGTGTTGATCATTTTATAGGCCAGGGCCAGGGGCGCGCCCCCCAGGGCGGCCCAGAACAGGGGGGCGATGATGCCGTCCACCAGGTTCTCCGCCACCGTCTCCACGGCGGCGCGGGCCACACCGTCCGCTTCCAGGTCAGCCGTCTCGCGCCCCACGATCATGGCCAGCTTGGCACGCGCCTGGGTCATGTCGCCTCGGATCAACGCGCGCCACACCGCTCGGGCGGCGGCGGCCAGGGATGCAGCCGAGAGGCAGTAGAAGAGGATAAAGGCTTCCAGGGTAAATCCCAGATAGGGATGGATCCACTTTCCCAGGGCGACGGTTCCCCAGGCGGAAACGCCGCTGAAAAGAATCAGTCCCCCCGCCATGAGCCCCCCGTTGACCACCGGGGGTAGAGGCAGGCGCCGGAACCAGGGCTCGCCGGTTTCGATGGCCAAGCCCATCCAGCGGATGGGGTGGGGCAGCCAGCGGGGGTCGCCCACCAGGGCATCCAGGACCACGGCCAGCAGGAGTGCCAGGGCGGCGCTCACGGTCGGCCCCCGCCCACGGCCAGGATACGTCCAAGCAGACCGGCCACTTTTTGGTTGGTGGCCTCATCCTTAAGGGAGATGCGGATGTAAACCTCCGAGAGGCCCTCGAAGTTCGAGCAATCGCGGATCAGGACCCCCTCCTCAGCCAGGGCCTCCCATACTTCGGCCGCCGTCCAGCCATTTGTCAGGCGCATGAGGAGAAAGCTGGTGCAGCTGGGAAAGATCTGCAGTCCGCGTATGCCTGCCAGGGCCTGGCAGAAAGCTTGGCGTTCCTCGTTCAACCGTCGGCAAGAGGTCGCCACAAAAGCATCCACCGCCTCCGCTTGCCTCATCAGATAAACTACCGCCGCCTGGGCCAGGGCGTTGACGCTCCAGGGCAGCATGCGTTGTCGCAGGCGCTCGATTTTCGCTTCGGTGCCGTGGATAAAGCCAATCCGAAGGCCGGGCAGACGGAAAATTTTGCTCATGGAATTGAGCACCAGCAGGTTGGAGAGCCCGCAACCCAACAAGCTGTGGGCGGCGATATCGGGTACAAAGGGTAGATAGGATTCGTCCACGATGATGTCGGTATCGGGGTGGGCGGCGCACAGGGCCACCAGGTGCTCACGCGCCAGGAGACTGCCAGTGGGATTGTTGGGATTGCAGATGAAGAGGGCCTCCACCTGGGCGGCAGCCGCCGAGAGGGTATCCAGATTGGGCTGAAATTCATCCTCTCGAAGTGCGGAGATCAGGGTCGGTTCGATCATCTGCATGCGGCAGGCGTCGGCATAGTCTGCATAGGTGGGCCCGACGATGGCCACCTTTTTCCAGCCCAATACGGCCGGCAGGAGGTAAATCAATTGAGTGCTGCCGTTGCCGGCCAGCAGGGTGCGGGGATCCAGACCGTGGCGTGCGGCGAAGGCCCGTGTCATGGCCCCGGCGTCCACCTCGGGCAGGGCGGTGATCTGCTCCAACTCAGCCCTAAGATGCGCCATCAGCCCCGGTGGTGGTCCGAAGGGGTTGACGTTGCTGCTCATGTCACAGATCGCTTCCACACGACATCCCAGGCGTGCAGCCAGGGCGTGGATGTTGCCGCCGTGTCCCGTCAGCATGGCTAGGATTCTCCGATAGTGGCGGCCAGCAGGAGCCCCGCCTCGGTCACTTCGATGAGGGCCCCCAGCATATCGCCGGTGATGCAGCCCATCTTGCGGCGATAGTAGCTGAGGAGGACGATGAGGATTCCGCCGAAGGCGATGATTAAGGCCCCGAAGCGCATTCCCGTAAGCAGGGCGAGGGCCAGAACCAGCAGCAGACCCCAGTGGTCAATGAGGCGTGGGCGTTTTTCGAAAAAAGCACTCCCGGTGCCCCCCTCCGGTCGTCCGTATGGCAAGAGGGCCATGGCGATCATAGGGGTGCTGCGGGCGAAGGCGGGGATCACGAGTAGAAATACCATCCGCGGGGCGGGCAGGGCGGCGATGGTCACGGCCTTGAGCAGGATGCAGGCGCCCATGGCGATGGCCCCCATGGCGCCCACGCGACTGTCCTTCATGATGGCCAGGGCCTTCTCTCGGGACCGCTGGCCGTAGAGGCCGTCGGCGGTGTCCCCGAGACCGTCCATGTGGAGGGCGCCGGTGAGGATGAGCAGCAGGATCACGTCCAGCACCCCCACCACCGGCCGGGGCCACCAATGGATGGCGATGAGGTCGAAGGCCCCCAGTATGGCCCCCAGGAGCAGGCCCACCAGAGGGAAGAAGGGCGTTAGGCGGGCGGGTTCCACCGGGTGGTCGCCCACCGGCAGAATAGTGAGAAATTGGATGGCGCCCAGGAAACGCTTCATGTCTCACCCCCTGGGGTCGTCGCCGGGCAGCTGGCCGGGGGTTTGATGGTCACCGGGATGCCCGCCACGGTCCAGATGACGGTGTCGCAGGCGGCGGCCATGATCTGGTTGACCAGGCCGGCGGCGTCGCGATAGGCGCGCGCCAGGGCGTTTTCCGGCACGATGCCGGCGCCCACCTCGTTGGTCACCAGGATGACGGCGCAAGCGGCCCGCTGCACCGTCGCGGCCAGCTCATGGGCGCTAGCGACTAGGGTGTCGATCTCTTGTCCAGCGCCCATGAGGTTGCTGATCCAGAGGGTCAGGCAGTCCACGAGGATGACGTCGGCCCGGGGTGCGTGCGTGTCAATCGCCTCGGCCACGGCGATGGGTGTTTCCACCGTCAGCCACTCGGGGCCGCGCTCCGCCTGGTGGCGGCTGACCCGCCGCCGCATCTCGTCATCCAGGGGCACACAGGTGGCGATGTAGCATCTGCGTGGGCCGTCCACCGCTTCGGCCAGCAGCTGGGCGTGGCGGCTCTTGCCGCTGCGGCAGCCGCCGGTGACCAGGGTGGAACTGGCGTTTATTTTTTGCGGATTGCTCACTAGGTTGATCCTTTGTGACTATTCAGCTGATTCCTACGTCAACAACATTTCGATGCGATCCATCTTTATGTGGGCCCGGAAGTGGTCGGCCAGGCGGTCGTAGGCCGTCTGTTTTGCCTTCCAACCGATTTGGGCCGGCACCTCGAGTTTTTCCAGGCCGATGACGGCCAGCCAGCCGGCCAGAATCTCGGTGCTGTCCAGCAGGCCGTGGAGGTAACTACCGCGGACATGGCCGTCGTCGCTGACGCACCCCTCCACCGAATTTACCGCTTTGCCGTTTTGGGCGCTGCGCCGGAACCAGTGGCGCCCGCCGGTCAACTCTGTCTGCCCCATGTGGATCTCGTAGCCGCTGCCGGTGCAATTGCGGTTGGGCCAGGAAAACTCCGTCCGAGTGGTGGTTTTAGGCGCTTTGAGGATCGTGGTCAAGGGCAATAGGTTCAGCCCGGCGGTCCCTCCGGGGCGACCCTCCACCCCCTCGGGGTCCTCCACCCGCTGTCCCAGCATCTGATAGCCGCCGCAGATCCCCAGAATGTGGCCACCTCTGCGGGCGAAGGCCTGGAGCATGGCGGTCCAGCCCGTGGTGTGCAGCCAGTTCAGATCATGGCGGGTGTTTTTGGACCCCGGTAGGATGACGGCCTTGAAGCCCGTTAGGGCCTGGGCCTGTTCCAGGTAGTGGACCCCCAGGCCGGGAACGTCGGTGAGGGCGTCCATGTCGGTGAAGTTGGCGATGTGGGGCAGGCGCAGGACGGCGATGGCGGGGCCGTCGAGCTTGCTTGGCGCCATGGGCCGGGGCGCCTCGATCACCACCGAATCCTCACTCTCGATGGTGAAATCGGTGTACCAGGGCAGCACCCCGTAGACGGACCGTTCGGTGCGCGCTTCGATCCAGTCGACCCCCGCTTCAAAGAGGCTCAGGTCGCCCCGGAAACGGTTGACGATGAAGCCCGCCACCTGGGTCTGTTGGGCCGCAGGCAGGCAGGCCAGGGTGCCAACTAGCTGGGCGAAGATTCCGCCGCGATGGATGTCCCCCACCACGATCACCGGGGCTTCGGCCTCGGCCGCCATGCGTAGGTTGACGATGTCGTTGTCCATGAGGTTGACCTCGGCGCAGGAACCGGCCCCCTCCAGCACCACCACCTCGTACTGCCGCCGCAGGCGCAGCAGTGCATCACAGGCCGATCGCCACAGCTCCGCTTTGCGCTCGTGGTAGTCGCGGGCGCTCTGGTTGGTCCACACCTTGCCATTGACCACCACCTGGCAGCCCACCTCGCTGGTGGGTTTGAGGAGGATGGGGTTCATGTCCACATGGGGGGCGATACCGGCTGCCTCGGCCTGAACGATCTGGGCGCGGCCCATCTCCAGCCCCTCGGGGGTCACCCCCGAGTTGTTGGACATGTTCTGGGCCTTGAAAGGGGCCACCCTAAGGCCTTTCTGGGCCAGCACCCGGCAGAGGGCCGTTGCGATGATGCTCTTGCCCACGTCGGAACCGGTGCCTAGAACGGCGATGCAGCGGGCCAGGGGAGCGTTTGTTGGGGATGATGTCATGGATTCAGCTTTCATATGTCGCCATAGCGTGTCTACCGGGTAGTGGACCGAAGGCATCGTTTGGCACGAAGGTGTTTATCATTTGTCTCTCGCAAAGCCCGCCACGGGGACCCTCAGGTTCGCTTTGATCTTCTTCCGTTCCGCCTTGTCGGGGAGTTCGCTACGCTCATACTCTGACCTACGAAATAACGAAGCGACGATTTGACGAATCAACCGATGAGCCGTCGGCGCATCGGCTTCATTTCTCTATCCCCGTCCGCGCCATCACCCCCGCCTCGCAGTAATGCTTGACCTCGCGCATCTCAGTCACCAGGTCGGCCTTTTCCACCACCCGCGGGTCCGCCCCGCGGCCGGTGATGACCAACTCCACGGTTTCGGGGCGGCAGTCGATCACCGCCAGCAGGGCCTCGGTGTCGAAGAGGCCGCAGGTGACGGCCACGTTGGCCTCATCCAGGACGATGACATCAAAGCCGCAGCCGTTGTTCAGCAGGCCGCGGATTTCGCCCAGGCCGGCCCGGGCTGCCTGGAGATCCTCGGGGTGGGGATTGCCTTTGATGAAACGCCCCAGGCCATATTGGCGCACCGTGATCTGCTCGTTCAGTGTTTCGAGGGCCTTGATCTCGCTGTAGCGTTCACCCTTGATGAACTGCACGAATAAGACTTTCAGCCCCGCGCCGGCGGCCCGCACGGCCAGACCGATGGCAGCCGTGGTTTTACCTTTTCCATTACCCGTATATACTTGCAGGTATCCCTTCAACGGTTTTTCTTTCTCATTAAAACGAAATCAAAGGTCATATTTATCCGAATAGCCCCTGGGCGTAATTAAACAATCCCCGTAGATCAGGGTCGCGCTGTTGCCGATGAAGACCGTGGTCTGCATATCCACTTCGGCCAGGTGGAGTTCATCCAGGCGAGTCAGCTGGACCCGCTGGCCTTCCCGCATGGCCCGGCTGACGATGCCCACGGGGGTCTCACCGCAGCGATGCTCGAGGACAATCTCCTGTGCCCGCTGGAGGTGGTCCTTACGCTTCTTGCTCTTGGGGTTGTATAGCACGATGACGAAATCGGCTTCGGCCGCCGCCCCCAGACGTTTGGCAATTTTCTCCCAGGGGGTCAAGAGGTCGCTGAGGCTGATGGCGGCGAAGTCGTGGGTCAGGGGGGCGCCCAGGAGGGCGCCGCCGGCACACAAGGCGGGGATGCCCGGCACCACCTCCACGTAAAGCCGGCCCTTTTCCACCGCTTTGTCCGCTACCTTGCGGTGGATGGCGATGGGAATCGCCTGCTTCTGACACATCTCCAGCACCAGGCCGGCCATGGCGTAGACCCCGGCGTCGCCGCTGGAGACCAGGGCGCAACGCTTGCCTTGGCGGGCCAGGTCGATGGCCGCCGCCACCCGGACGACCTCTTTCTTCATCCCCGTGCTGACGATCTCTTTACCCGCCACCAGGGGGGCGACCAGGTCGATATAGGTGGCGTAGCCGGCCACCGCCTCGGCGGCGGCGAGGACGTTCTGGGCCCTCAGGGAGAGGTGGGCGGTGTCGCCGGGGCCGAGGCCGACGATGTAGAGCCCCGGGGGGCAAGGGGCCGTCGGGCGATGGCCACCGTCACGTTGGGAGACTTCATTTTCGGGACAATCAGCTTCCCCTCCTGGGCGCTCGTCAAGGCTGCTGCTTCGCATACGCTGGGTACTCCTATGTGTTTTTGAACCACCGCCGAGGGCGATGGGGTGTTGGTGGTTTTAGCGAGGACGGCCCGGGAGTGGCAGGTCAAGGGCAGGTTCAATTCTGCCGCCAGTTCGAGGAGGCCCGCCTCGTCCGCTTTGAGATCCACTGTGGCGATGGTGCTGAGGCTGCCTCGGGCGAGGTTGTGGCTGTCCAGAACGGTTTCAAGTAGCTTCCACAGCTCTTTTTTGGGGGTACCGCGGTTGCACCCCATGCCGGCCACCAGGCTGGGGGGACGCAGCACCAGGACCTGGGCCGGTAGCGCCATTCGGCGGTCATCCACATAGATACCGGGGGTGTCACCGAAGTCGGGCCGGCCGTCCTTGCCCGACAGGGGCGCCGCTTCGAGCCGGGGCAGGTGCGGGGCGACAAGCTTGAATGGGTCGTGGCAGAGCAGGGGGGCATCGGTGAGGAGGGCCATGTTGACCGCTTTTATGGCCTCCGGGTTTTCCATGCCGAGGCCCAGTTCCTGGGCCACCAGATCCACGGCAGGCTTGCGGTTCACATCGGTGGCGGTGGTGATCACCGCCTGAGCCCCCAGACCTTCGGCGATCTCAGTGGCCAGGCGGTTGGCCCCCCCCAGGTGGCCCGATACCAGGCTGATGGCCCAGTTGGCCCGGTCATCCACCACCACCACGGCGGGGTCCTTGGTTTTATGCCCAAGGAGGGGGGCGATGGTGCGCACCACGATGCCGGTGGCCATGAAGAAGGCGTGGGCGCGGTAGGCTCGGAAGTATTTCTCCACAGCGGGACCCAGCTTGTGGAAACAGATAACTTTGGGCTCCTGATTGGCCACGCGCGCCGAGAGGTGGCGGATGGCCGCCGGCCACCCGTCTGCCAGACGACCCGCCAGTCGTGCGCCGTTGGGCGTCAAGGCCCAGAGGGCGATGGGTTCGGTCCGGTGGGGCATCACTGGTTTCCGCCTTCCGAGACAGGATGCTTGTCCCGGTAGCCGTGGGCGAAATGGCGGTCATAAAGCTTGGATACGGTGGTGAGGCCCCGGGGACCGACGCTCAGCACCTTGCCGGCGATGATCAGGGCCGTGCGGGTGATCTTCTCCCTCTGGGCAGTGGCGGCCAGCTCCGCACACGTCGTCACCACGATCTTCTCCTCCGGATGGCTGGCCTTATACACGATGACGGCCGGCGCCTCCTTGCCGTAGGCTTCCGCCAGGATGGTGCTGACGGCCTCGATCTGACCCATGCTCAGGTAGATGGCCATGCTGGCCTGGTGGGCGGCCAGCTTTTCCAAGGCCTCTTTCTCGGGTACTGGGGTGCGGCCGGCCATGCGGGTGAGGATGAGGGTCTGGGAGATTTCCGGCAGGGTATACTCCAGCCCCAGGCTGGCGGCGGCGGCAAAGGCCGCCGTGACCCCGGGGATCACCCGGTAGGGGATCTTCTTTTTCTCCAGGTGCATCATCTGCTCGCAGATCGCCCCGTATAGGCTGGGATCGCCGGTGTGCAGACGCACCACCCGCTGGCCGCGCGCCCATGCCTCCGCCATGGTGGTGACAATCTCGTCCAGGTGCAGGCCGGCGCTGCTCAGGGTGGCAGCCCCGGGCTTGGCCCACTGGAGGAGGGCCTTGGGCACCAAAGAGCCCGCAAAGAGGATCAGGTCCGCTTCAGCCAGGGCGCGCTGGCCCTTGACGGTGATCAGCTCAGGGTCCCCCGGACCGGCCCCGCAGAAGAGGATGGGGTTGTCCCTTTCTGGCGACTGGGTCTCCATTGTCGTCATTGACACTCCTTTTTCGCTTGAATAATCCATACCGGCGTTTGGGGTACCAAACGCTCACTCCAAGGCATGGGGCTGCTGCGGTTGACCTGGATCTGAATGGTCTCAAGGCTGAAGTCAAGTCCGTCCAGGGTCTCTCGGGCCAGGGCCAGGGATCCCAGGAGGACGGTGTTGATCACGAGGATGCCGCCCGGTTTGAGGCGCCCGGCCGCCACCTGGACGATGGTCCCCAGGTGGCGTCCACCGCCGCCGATGAAGATGCGATCGGGGGCCGGCAGTGCATCCAGACCCTCGGGAAGTTTTGCTTCTATCACCCGGAGGTTGGTGCAGCCGAAACGCTCTTGGTTGCAAACAATCTGGGCCACACGCTCCGCCTTCTGCTCCACGGCCACCACCTGGCCCCGGGGCAGCATGCGGGCGGCCTCCACGGCGACACTGCCGCTGCCGGCCCCCAGGTCCCAGATGGTCAAATCTGCATCCGCAGTCAGCTCCAGCTTGGCCAGGGTCACGGCGCGCACCTCGCTCTTGGTGATGAGGCCCGCCTCGTGGCCGAAGGCCGCTTCGGGCAGGCCCAGGTGCCAGGAGATTGGCGGGGCAGAGTCCATGACTTTTTCTTCCCGCTTCAGGAGAACCACCAGGTTGGGGGCGGCTGCTTCATGGGTGGTGGCTGCGACTGGATCCAGGCAGATCACCTCTTCCTCCGGACTGCCCATACGGCAGAGGATCCAGAAGTCAAAATGATCCAGACCGGCGGTGACCAATTGTTTGGCCAGCCAGGCCGGGCTGTGTTGCGGATCGGTGAAGAGCGCCCACTTGGGGTGGCGGTCCAGGTCTGCCAGCATGGCGGCGGTCAGCTCGCGACCGTGGAGGCTGAGAACCCGGGCATCCTGCCAGGCCACCTTGATGCGTGCGAAGGCCGCCGCCACGGCGGAGACATTGGGGGCGACGACGACATTCTCTCCCCCCAAGGCTCGGATCAGATAGCTGCCGATGCCGTAGAAGAGGGGGTCTCCCGAGGCCAGCACAACCACCCGCGCCTCGGGCCCCCGCTGACGTAGATCTTCCGCCAGGGCCTTGAGGTGGCGGTCGATGCGGCGCATCTGGCCTTTGAAATGGGGAAAGGCTGCCAGGTGGCGCTCTCCGCCCACCAGGATGTCGGCCTTGGCGATGCGGTCGCGTTGGGCCTCCGTGAGGTCGGCCGGAGACATCCCCATGCCGATGATGATGACAGGCAGGCTCATAGGGGGGTCTTCCCCGCTTTTTCGGATTGATATAGGGGGTGTCCCTGGTAGTCGAGTATGATGGCGCACACCTGAAGGTTTGTGCTTGGCAGAATAGTAGGGGCGTTGCCGGCTCTATTCTGCAGCGGCGAGCCGTCAAGACTGCTGGTTGCGAAACCTTGGGCCTGGGTGAGCATCTCACGCCCCACGCGCTGGATCACGGCCGGGTGATGGGGCAGGAGGATGTCGAAGGCGTGGCGGGCCGTGTTGGCGTTCTCCACTGCGGTGCTCAGGTCTGCATCGCCGGTCTCCTCCAGGGTCCAGCGGGCAAGTTCCACCAGCGTCTGGCGGGCCTTGGCGGCGTGGGTGTGGGGGATGCCGCGGGCCTGCTTGACCGCCTTGCCGAAGAAGACCGTCAGGGTCACCTTTTTAAAACCGACTTCTGCCGTCAAGCGCAGCCCTTTCCGGAAGAAATCGCCGATCTGGACGAAGCCCTCCTCGGGGAGATGGCCGAGCAGCTTCTGGGCGAAGCGCTCGCTGCGACGCCCGGTGGTCAGGACCACCTCATCCAGGCCGGCATGCCGGGCCACGCTGAGGGCCTTTTCGATGGTCTTCACCCAGGCCCCGTGGGAGAGCGGGCGCACGATACCGGTGGTCCCCAGCACCGACAGGCCTCCGAGAATCCCCAGACGGGCGTTGAGGGTCTTTTTTGCCAACTCGACGCCTTTGGGGATGAAGACCTCCACGCTTACGGGCCGGGCCGGGGGGAAGCTCTCAAACACCTCGGCGATGCTGTTGCACACCATTTTCCGAGGGCCCGGGTTGATGGCGGCCGCTCCCACCGCAACCTCCAGACCGGGCTTGGTGACAACGCCCACTCCCTCGCCGCCAGTGATGGTTACCCTGTGGCCAGGGGTGTCCCTTTCCAGTCGCAGGCGGACGCCGATTTCGGCCTTGTGGGTCACGTCGGGGTCGTCGCCGGCGTCCTTGATCACTGTGCAGACCGCCTCATCCGCGCTTAATCGTTCGAGGCGATGCAGGTCGACCCCGCGCTTCTCCCCATTGAGGAAAGTGATCTCCACCGCCTGGGGTGTCCCCCCGCCGCACAGGGCCATGAGGGCCCCCTTGGCCGCTGCCGCGGCTGAAGCGCCGGTGGTGAAGCCGCTGCGCAGCTTGGCTTTTTTACGTCTCCTATTGGGCGGTGTGTTCGTCACTGGATTCCTTTACCTTTACCTTAGCCGACCAGATAATACCCCAATCCTACCAACAGCAAACTGATCACGCGCAAGCCCTGTCCCATGAGGAGCAGTTCGGTGCCCATGCGGGGGGAGAAGATGCCCATATAGTGTGGCAACTGGTGGCGCAGGGCGCGGATGGGAAAGGCGACCACGTTGCCGATGATGAGGGCCAGGGCCGTCTCTTTGACGGTCAGTACCCCGGCTTCCAACAGGGCGCCGGCGGCGGCGAAACCCGAGGTGAACTCGGCCGCGAAACCGAGGATCACCACCGAGATGGACTCCACCGGCAGGACGCTGGTTACCACGAAACGGGCCATCCACTGGCGCGCCAGATCGAAGTAGCCGGCGGCGTTCACCAGGAAGACGAGGATGTAGATGGGCACCACGAAGACGATGACGCGCAGGATGCGTTTGGGCATCCGCCGGCGTACGGTGGTCCAAATGGCGCCCACTCGCTCGCGGGCGCTCTTTTCGGTCGGCCCCTCGGAAACCATGTCGGGCTTAAGCGCCGGCAGACGCAGGCGGCTGTAAAGCGTCAACAGGAGGGTGCGCACCACCAGGGCGGCAAAGGTCAGCCCGAAGTAAATGCCCCCGGCGCGACCCGTCATGGGCAGCACGATGAGGACCGTGGTGGGTAGATGGAGGAAGTAGACCGGCACCTGGTTGATAAAATTAGATAGAAAGAGCTGGCGTCGGGTAATTTTTTCGGTCTGGTAAAACTCCAGGAGCATGCCGTTGGCCGCCACCCCGGAGAAAAAGGCCGTGCTGAAGGCGGCACCGCAGTGGGGGCCCAGGCGGCTGAAGCGGAACAGGGGCCCGGCCAGCGCCCCCAAGCGGCGCGTCCAACCGGCGGCCTCGATCACCTGGCCCACCACCAGCCCCAGGGCGATGAAGCCCGTGAGGCGCGTCAGGGGCCAGAGCAGGCGGCGCCCCAGCAGGGGGCCATTTAGATCCGGCACCCAGCGCAACCCGGCGGCCAGCAGAAGCAAGCTCACCACCAGGGATATGGTCAGGGCGCGGTAGGGTGGTGGGGAAATCTGTCGAGTCATAAGCGGTTGTATACCATCTGTCGGTTGGAATCTAACAGCGTAATCATCAATGGGTGGGCAGCAATTTCATCGCTTCAGCCCACTACTGGATCTCTGGCACACCGGCCTACCGGCGCACTGAGTAAATTCACTTCTCCCGTTTTGCCATGACCAGGGTCCAATACGCCGGATCCCGCTCGGCCAACCCCTTCACGTCGGTGATCACCTCTTCGTTGGCCCGGCTGCAATTGGCCACCGCCACGCTGGTTGCCAGCATCCCCTGCTCCTCCAGGGAGTCGGCGATATCTTTGATATTGCGATAGGCCTTGAGGAAAACCACGTTGTCCACCGCCTCGGCGTAGCGGCGCAATTGCTGGCCGCCTTCAACCCCGCTGAGGATGAGCAGCGACTCCTCGCCCTCCACCAGGGGCTGGTTGATCCGCGCGGCCGCCGCCTGAAAGCTGGTGATGCCGGGAATGGTGACCACCGGGGCTGCGGGCATCAGCAATAAGATCTGGGTGAGGACGTAGCCATAAGTGGCGTAGGTCAGCGGATCTCCCAGGGTGAGGAAGGCGGCCGAACGCCCCTTGACCAACTCGCCCAGTATGGTCTCGGCGTGGGCCCGCCAGGCGGCGGTTTTCTTTGCTGCGTCCTTGGTCATGGGGAAGCCCAGAAGGCGCAGCTCAACACCCGCCGGCAGATGGGGGCGGGCGATCTCCACCGCCTGGCTGTGGGGGTTCTTGGTGGAGGCGGCGGCGAAGATGATATCTACACCCCCCAGGGCCTTGACCGCCTTGACCGGGATCAGGTCCGAGTCGCCGGGGCCGACCCCGATGCCGTAAAGCGTTCCGCAGGTATCTGTTTTCATAAAAGCATCCTTAAGATTTTACAGCTAAACGATTTAAATATCATCACCCAGAGCCAGGAGAATCAGGGCGTTGACCACCGCCGCGGCCACGTTTGAGCCGCCCTTGCGGCCGATGTTGGCGATGAAGGGCAGGTCGCTCTCCATCAGAGCCGCCTTGGATTCGGCCGCGTTGACGAAACCCACCGGCAGGCCGATCACCAGGGCCGGTGCGGCCTTCGCCGGTGCGGCCTTCGCCGGTGCGGCCTTCGCCGGAGCGGCCTTGTCCTCAGCGGCAAGCTTGAGGAGCCGCAATAGGGCCGTGGGGGCGTTGCCCACCACGTAGATGCCGCCGGTCATCTCCTCGGCGGCCAGGTCCACGGCCGCCTTGGCGCGGGTGATCCCCTCGGCGGCGGCCCTGTCGGCCACCCGCGGGTCGGTCATGTAGCAGCGCACCTCGCCGCCGAAGCGGGCCAGATCGCGGCTGCGGATGCCCACCCGGGCCATGTTGGTGTCGGTGATGATGGGTCGGCCCTGGCGGATAGCGGCGATCCCCAGGGGGATCGCTTCTGGATGAAAGCGCATCATCCCCTGCCACTCGAAATCGGCGCTGGTATGGATTACCCGCCGCACGACCTGCCAGTGGCGGTGGTCAAAGTCATGGGGCTGGGCCTCGGCGTCGATGATGGCAAAGCTTTGGTCTTCGATCTCCTGTGGCTTCATCGGTTCTCCCTTTTGACGGATTGGAACATGCGGCAGGCGGTCACGAAGTGTTTGGCCGCTGCTGGCTGGCTGCCGAAATGCAAGTGGTAGTAGCTGCCCAAGGTCTGGTGAGTGACGAAACCCTCCTTGGCCTTGGGTCGCCCCTGGCGGTCGCTGACCCGGTAGATCCCCTGCCAGCCCGGGTCGATCTCTGTCTCACTATAGTGAAACTCATGGCCCCGCAGGCGGGTGCCCGCCGGACCGAGGAGGGTCGTCTGGGCGAGGTGGACCTCGCGGTAGCCCAGAGACTTGAGGCGGCCGAGCATGCGACTTTTGAACGGGAAGCAGTCCGCCATGCGGTGCGCCACGCCCTCACCATCAACGATTTCGCGGCAAAGGTAGATGAAGCCGCCGCATTCGCCGTAGATGGGCATACCCGCTCGGCTGGCCTTTTTTACCGCCTGCAACAGGCCGGTGTTGGCCGCCAGGGGGGCGGCGTGCAGTTCGGGGTAGCCGCCACCGAAGTAGATGCCGTCGATATCGGCAGGCAATAGTGTTTCACTCAGGGGGCTGAAGGGCACGATCTCGGCTCCGGCATTTTCCAGCAGTTCCAGGTTCTCGGGGTAGTAAAAGCAGAAGGCACGGTCGCGGGCCACGGCGATGCGTACATGGGCGCTCGCCTGGGCCCCTGGCTGAAGGGGGAGGGCGAAAGGGGCGCCCAGCGCCATCTCCGGCAGGCCTGCAAGGAGGCGGTCCAGGTCCACGCCGTTCTCCACCGCGTCGGCCAGTGCCTGGATCTGTGCTTCAGACAGGCGATGGTCCTCGGCGGTGAGGAGCCCCAGGTGGCGCTCGGGGATGGCGGCCACGCTGTCCCGCACCAGGCCCCCTAAACAGGGCGTGGTCACATGCCCGTCCATGGCCTCCTCGAGATAGGCTCTGTGGCGGTCGCTGCCCAGGTGGTTGAAGACCACCCCCGCGAAATTCACTTGCGGGTCGAAATTTTCAAAGCCCTGGACGAGGGCGGCGGCGCTGCGAGCCATGCTGCGGGCGCCCACCACCAAGATGACGGGGAGCCCCAGCCATTTAGCCATCTGGGCCGTGGAGCCGGCCTCGCTGCGGCCGTCGTAGCCGTCGTAGAGGCCCATGACGCCCTCCACCACGGCGATGTCGGCTTTCTGGACAGCCTTCCCAAAGGAGGCTCGGTTGGTTTCCCGGTCCAGCATCCACCCGTCCAGGTTGCGGCTGATGGTGCCGGTGAGGGCGGTGTGGTGGCCGGGGTCGATGAAATCGGGCCCCACCTTGAAGGGTGCCACCCGCAGGCCGCGCCGTTTCAGGGCCGCCATGAGGCCCAGGGTGATGGTGGTCTTGCCGGCCCCGCTTTGGGTGCCGGCCACCACGATGCCTTTGATATGTGTCCTAATGGGAGCCCCCTTGCGGCTCGGGGTCCCGGGCCTCAGGCAGGCTCAGGCCCGCCCGGGCGAGGATGGCCACCCCGGCCGCCTCAAAGTGCCGTGGATAGAGCCGCAGACCGATGGTGTAGATACCCTCCAAAAGGCGCAGGGTGGGGCGCGAGACCAGGGCTTCGTCGATGAGGTGGATCTGATCCTCCGCCACGGCGCGGATCACACCGAAGCCCGGCGCGTTGCGGATCTGCTCCCGGGAGACGCGGTTCATCACCCCGACCTGGGCCAGGTAGAGATCGATTTCGTGGGCGTGGGCCAGGATGCGCTCGCGCCCGTAGAGGGCGATGTTGTTGTTGGGGCGCGTCTGGGCGTCTACCGCCACGTTGACGCCGCCGGCGCTTTCCAGGGCGAAGATGGGCATGGCGGTGGGGGCGAAGGTGCGCATCTGACGGTGCATGGCCTCGAAGTAGACGCGCTTGGGAGCGTCGACCTGGCGACCCAGGGCCCGGAAGGCGGTCACGGCGGTGTCGAAGCGCACCTGCATCTGAGCCGCTGCGGCCTGGCGACCCGTCAATTGTCCCAGGATTCTCCAGTAGACGGGTATCTGGTCCACGGCGGTGGGCTGCAGGGAGACCACCGTCACCCCGCTGAGTTCGAGGCGGCGCACCAACTGAGCGTAGGCGCGCTCGATCATGGGCCGAATCAGCACCAGATCGGGATGGACCGCCAGAAAGCGTTCCGGGTCGTCGCGGTAGGAGAAGACCGGTTTGGTTAGGGCCGCCGGGGGATGGCTCTCGTGGGGGGAGACGCCGATGACGGCATCATCCAGCCCCAGGGCGAAGAGATTCTCCGTGTGGGCCCCGTAGAGGGAGATGATGCGCCGGTAGGTTTTCTGGGGAGCAATCCGGCGTCCGCCCTGATCCACTACCATACCGTCGGGCAGCAGATCGAAGCTTGTTTCCGTCGCGCCTTCACCCTGGGTAGTTATTGTCAGAGCCAGCAGGACAAAGGCGATCATGAGAAGGATGCGCCCTCTGTTCGTGCATCCAAGCCATTCAGCCATTTTTTCTCTCCTCCGCTCCCAGCCGATGGGCGGATCTATCCGGCGCCAGCCGGTAAACCACTTGCCGCGCTCCCACGAAGGCATCCTGGCGCACCTTTACAGCTACACCGAAGGTGGCCTCTACCGTGGCCGGGGTCAGGACCTTCTCCGTCGCTCCCTGGGCCACGATCTGACCTCCTTTGAGGAAGAGCAGGTGATGGCAGAACTGGGCGGCCAGGTTGACATCCTGAAAGACGGCGATGACGGTGGTGCCGGTCTCCCGCACACGCCCGGCGGCGATATTCAGCAGGCGCAGGCTGTGGTTGATGTCCAGGGCGCTTGTGGCCTCGTCAAGGAGCATCACGGGGGTCTCCTGGACCAGGGCACGGGCGAAGATCACCCGCTGGCGCTCCCCCCCGCTCAGCTCGGTGATGCGCCGCTGCATGAAGGCGCCCGTGTCCGTCCGGGCCATGACGGCCGCCACCTTGTGGCGGTCCTCCCCGGAGGGCGCCTCGAATCGCGCCATGTGGGGGTAGCGGCCCATCATCACCACCTCCCCGGCGGTGAAGGGAAAATCGATGCGGAACTCCTGGGGCACCAGGGCGATGTGTTGGGCCAGGTGCTTGGGTGGCTGGTCCGCCAGATCGACGCCTGCCCAGGTGAGGCTGCCGCGCTTTGGCCGCCGGTGGCCGCTGAGGAGGTCCAGGAGGGTTGACTTGCCGCAGCCGTTGGGGCCGATGATACCGTGGAAACAACCGGCCTGGAACGCCATATCCAGCGCTTCGAAGATGGGCCTGCCGGGATAAGCGAAGCCGATATGATTCAATCGGTAGCCCATCTCAGAAGCCCCCCCTCGAACGTTGGCGGCGGCGGAATATGTAGCAGAAAAAGGGTCCTCCGATTAAAGCCGTCAAAACACCAATGGGGATCTCTCGGGGCAGGATCGCCCGGGTGAGGGTGTCGGCCAGAAGTAAAAGCAGGGCTCCGGCCAGGAGGCTAAGCGGCAGCAATCGGCGGTTGTCGGGTCCGGC
Source organism: Desulfobacteraceae bacterium (assembly GCA_050291585.1). Lineage (GTDB taxonomy): Bacteria > Desulfobacterota > Desulfobacteria > Desulfobacterales > Desulfosarcinaceae > JASJCL01. The sequence continues at coordinate 8,830 of JBNKKA010000031.1, read as the reverse complement.
CACGGTGCGCACCAGGTGGGGAATTAAAAGTCCCACGAAGCCGATGATGCCGGCCACCGATACGCAGGCGGCGGCCACCAGGGAGGCCGTCACCAGCAGAATCATGGGCGTGCGGCGCACATCGACCCCCAGGGAGGCCGCCATGCGGGAACCCAGGGCCAGGAGGTTGAGGTCCCGGCCGTAGAAAAGGGCTACGGACACACCAACACCCACGAAGGTGGCGGTGAGGCCCACGTCGACCCAGGTCTTGGCGGCGAAGCTGCCCATGAGCCAGAAAATGATCACGGCCACCTGCTCGTCGGCCACGAACTTGAGAAAGCTGATTCCCGCCGAGAGAATGGCCGCCACGATGATGCCCGAGAGGATGAGGTTATTGGCGCTGTAAGTGGAGGTTCCGGCGCCGCCGCTGGAGAGGGCCAGGACCGCCATGAGGGTCGCTAATGCCCCGGCGAAGGCGAAGAGAGGCAGGGTGTAGGCCCCCAGGGGGCTGATGTTGAGCAGCAGGGCCAGGGCCGCGCCAAAGGCGGCTCCGGCACTCACCCCCAGGGTGTAGGGATCGGCCAGGGGATTGATCAGGATACCCTGGAAGATGACGCCGGCCACGGCCAGGCCGCCGCCCACCATGGCGGCGGTGAGAATACGCGGCAGGCGCACCTCCCAGACCACTGCCGGGATCACCGGGTCGAGGCCCGCCAGGTGGTCGCCGCCTATCCCGAGCTTGGCCAGGATGACGCCCACCACCTCCCTCCAGCCGATCTCGATGAAGCCCATACCCGTGGAGACGACGATGGCCGTCACCAGGAGGATGGCCATCGTTAGCAACCCGAGCCAGAATCGATATTCAATCCCGCCTGCCGTCCTGGACGGAGCGGTTGTTTCCGGGAGGCTGTGTGTGAGGGGCTTGGACATGGAACGCTGCAGTCCTTCATAGGTCGCACCCATGGTCGGGGCGGCCGTTATTTTTTGTAAAAACCGCCGACAGGCCCGAGGGGGCGCCGTCGGCGGTGGGCAATTACTTCAGCACAATCCCTGCTTCATGGGCGGCATCGCGGATGTGGTCCACGAAGAGGGTGGCAAAGGCGTCGTTGCTGCCCAGGCCTTCGAGGACGGGCTGCACCTCAAACCCCGCCTTGGTGATGAGGGTCTTCCAGGAGTCCTCTTCATCGCTGGCCATGTCGTTCATGGCGTGGTCGCCGGCCACGATCATAAAGGGCTTGAGGATCACCTTGCCCCCCTTGAAGTGGGAGAGGTAGCTGACCACATCGTCCACTCCCGGATAGCCCTCGACTGAGCCCACATAGGTGTTCACCCCTGGGTACATGGCCTGCATCTTTTTGGCGGTTTCGCCGTAGATCCCCACCGACCAGTGCTCATTGCCGTGGCCCATGTAGATCAGGGTGGCGCCCTCTTTTTTTGCCAGGGCGGCGTCGGCCGACAGCGTCTTGAGGGCCTTCTCCAGATCGGCGTGGTAGTCGTAGCGGTCGCCGATGGTGCCTAGTGCCGGACGGCCCAGGGCGATCTTGTTGAAGGGTTGCCAGCGGGTCTTGGTGGTCTGGATGGAGCGCATGGCGTTGACGTACTGGGCCAGATCATAAGATTGCTCCATGTAGAACATATGGGTCGGCTGGACCACGATGTCGGTGTAGCCCTCTTCCCGCAGATCGCCGAAGGTGGCGATGATGTTCTTCACATAGAGGATCTCTTCGGGGATCCCCTGGTCGAGCCACTTTTTTGCCTCCGCCTGACGCTTTTTCCAGACCTTGCGGATGATGTTGGAGGTGAAGGTGATCTTCACGGGGGTGCCGGGAAAGGCATTCTTGACATGCGCCTGGATGTTGGTGATGGACTGCACCGCTTCGGGCACGGTGGTGCCGAAGCTGGCCAGGATGATGGCCGTCTTACCCTCCGGGGCCGCGCTGCCGTGACCGCTGCAAACCGCCAGCGCAGGGGAAAGCAACACTATCAACACAGTCAGACACAGCGCCCATTTCAATGCTATCGATTTCACCGCTTCGCTCCTTTCGAACTGTAATAAAAATAGATGGCAAGTATTCCCTTGGAGCGGTCCCGTACCCCGGCGGCACAAAAATAAAAAACCCTTCAAGCACGTTCACCTGAACGCGATCACTTGAAGGGTTGCACCCGGATTTCTTCACCCATTCACTGCTGGCAATTTCCACCCGCGTGGTCCATTGCGACAGCGTGCAAGGCAGGTCTTCTGGCTCCCTCCCCGTTTCCGGCGCCTTCCCATCTGCAGGTAATTCGCTGCTTAGGACAGTGGCATGCTGCCGGTACGGTTGGCGAACACCATCACGAATTCGCCTGGAGATTACAGCGGCGGGACCGCTCCCGAATCAAACGGGATTCCCTATTGTGCCCCCGATGGGCACCTTGCTCCGCGCATATTAGGGCAATTATCCAGGATTGTCAACATGTCAACGGTGCTCGTGGGGCACGGTGCCGTGGGCGTGCACGTGGGTGTGCTGGTGGGCGGCCAGGGGCTGGTCGGTGAGGATGCGGCCGGCGGCCATGGTGTAGATCTGCTCGGTGAGCTGGTTGAGGAAATCGAGGTTGTGGCTGATGAGGATGAAGGAGATCTTAAGTTCCTTGAGGATCTCCACGATGCGCCCGCGGGTGTCTGTGTCCAGTCCATTGGTGGGTTCATCCAGGAGCAGCATCTCGGGGGCCATGGCCAGGACGGTGGCCAGGCTGACCAGGCGTTTTTCACCGCCGGAGAGTTGGTGAGTGATGCGATCGGCAAAGCCTTCCAGCCCCAAGGAAGCGAGGGTTTTTTCCGCCGTGGCGCGGGCTTGGGCGCGGCTCTGGCCGAGGTTGAGGGGGCCGAAGGCCACGTCTTCGATGACCGTGGGGCTGAAGAGTTGGTCGTCTGCGTCCTGAAAGAGGAGGCCGATGCGACGGCGCACCTCGAAAAAATCTTTCTCATTGCGGCGTTCTTTGCCGAAGAGGGTCACCTGGCCGCTGTTGGGTTTGAGCAGGCCCATGATGATGTGGAAGAGGGTGGTTTTACCGCTTCCGTTGGGCGCCACCAGGCCGATCTGCTGGCCAGAGTGGAAGTGCAGGTCAAGGTCGTTGAGCACCGGCTGCCGACCAGGGTAGGCGAAGGTGATTTTTTTTAAATGGATCATGGGCGTGTTAGGATCGCCTTTGGTCGGGCCATCCTCGCTTCTGGTCGATTCAGATTCAATGGATTGACTCACAGGAACAGCTCCAAGCTTAGCAGTAAAATCCCAAGTCCCCCAAAAATCAAGGCAAAGGGAAGATTGTGGGGTGCGGGCGACAGATCCGCAAGGGTGTAAAACCGGCCGCTGAATCCCCGGCAGCACATGGCCAGGTAGACTCGCCGGGCGCGGGCTGAGGCGCGCACCAGGAGCATGCCCACCAGGTAGGCGTAGGTGCGATAACTGTGCAGGTTGGTGCCGGAGCGGAAGCCGCGGATGTCGGCCGCCCGCTTGAGGCGCTGGTACTCCTGATCAAGGACGAAGACGTAGCGGTAGGTGAGAAGGAGGAGCACAATGAGTTTGTCCGGCAGTCGCAGACGAGCCAGGGTGTGGCCCAGGGTGGCGACGCTCATGGTGGTCACGATGGCCATGAAGAGGCTCAGGATGGCCATGGACTTGAGGGTGATACGTCCTGCATGGGCAACTCCCTCGCGGGTGGCCGTGAGGGGCCCGAGTTTCAGTAGAGGCGCGCCGCCCACGGTGATAGGCAGTACTAGCCAGAGGAGTAGCAGAAAACCGGCCACCACAGACAGGCGTCCGGCCACGGCCATCATGGGCAGACGCGCCAGGGCGATGAGAATCAACCCCGCCGCCAGGGCGATGGCCAGGGTAGTGAATTGGTTGGAGAGGGCCACCACCACGCTGAGGGCGGTGGCCGCCACGACACGGATGCGTGGATCCAGGCGGTGGAGCAGGCTGTCGCCGTGGGCGAAAGGCTCGGCGATCATGGGGCCTTCTTGTTAGGGGCATTTTTTAGGCGAGCGTGTTCGTCCCGCATACGCCGCGCCTGAACATAGGCGCCGATACCCACCAGACCAAGAATATAGCCCAGGCCTCCGAGGATATCCTGGAGGCTGGGGCCATCGAGGCGAGCTTCCAGGTGGGCCAGACGGGCGGTCACCGTGGCCAGCTCTGCGGCCAAAACCGTTCGCAGACGTGCATCCAGACCTTCTGCGGTTGGTACAACCGGGGTTGGCACAACCGTGGTTGACTCAGTCGGGAGCGTGTCAGCGCTTTGTGGTGACGGAAGGCTCTGGGGCGTAACGTTTTCGGAAGCCGCTGATGATGGGGCCCCCACCTCCTCCGCGCTGAGGGTCCACTCGCCCCGGTGACCCATGCCGGCTTCCAGGACAATCTTGAGGGCCGTATGCTGGGGCAGGTCGAAGGACCAGGCGCCCTTATCGTCGGTGGTGCCGCTGAGCAACTCCTTACCCTCTGGGTCGAAGACCCGCACGGTGGCGTTAACGGGGCGTTTGCCCCCGCTGAATTTGCTCTCCACGTGCACCAGTTCGCCCTCCACCCAGGCGAATACGCTGATGCCGTGGCACCAGGCCGTGGCGGTCGCAAGCAGAATCATTAGACTGGCCGTCAGCAGCGTGAAGCGCTTAGGGCGCATCGGAGACCTCCTTACAGGAGTGGGTGCAGGTATCGGCAATGGGTCGGCTGCCGGGAAGCAGGCCGGGTTCGACTTTTTTAAGAAAGGCGATGCAGAAGGCCGTGATCACCCCTTCCACCACCATCACCGGCAGGTTGGCGGCCACGGCCAGAGAGGCCACCGCCATGAACGCTTCTTCGGTCAGATAGAGGGCGCCTCCCAGAAGCAGGGCGGATAGAAAGACGGCCAGAAAGCCGCAGGCGAAGGACGCACCCAGGGCGACGGCGGGCCGTTGCCAGAGGAGGCGGCGGAACAGGTAGTGGCAGATTACGGCCGGCAGGGCCATGATAAAAGTGTTAACCCCCAGCACAGTGATACCGCCGAACTGGAAAAAGAGGGCCTGGAGGGTCAGGGCCACCAGGATGGCCGGGACCGCCGCCCAACCCAGGAGGAGGCCCAGGATGCCATTGAGAATCAGGTGGACGCTGCTCGGCCCCACGTTGACGTGGATCAGGGATGCCACGAAAAAGGCCGAGGAGAGGATGCCCACCTGGGCGATGCGTTCGTAGTCCAGACGCTTGAGGCCGATGGCGGTGCCAGCTGCCGTCAGGGCGGCGCCGGTGATCAACACGGGTGCAGACAATACCCCTTCAGAGATGTGCATGCTGAAAGCCTTTCCACAGCTTGATCGAAGTTCGCTGCAGGCATAAAAAAACCACGTTCGGCGAGCGCATTCGTGACGAAACATCTTCGTGACGAAACGTCTTCGTGACGTGGCAGCCCTGCATGGTTCAGCCGTTGGCTAAGGGTTGATCAGCCGCATGTCGGGGGCGGCAGATCGATGCCTCTTGAGTGGGCAGACTTCAGTCTGCGATTGAGAAGAGGTTTAACAAGTCGGTGTGAGGGTGTCAAGTTGGTGCTCGAGGGGCAAGGGGCGTCACGGGCTGGAGGATTTTTCGATGTCGATGATTTTTTCACCGTTGATATAGTCGATGGTCTCATACTTGGTGATGCGCATGAGGCGGCGGGTCATGTTGGCCATGCGGTTGAGCTGGGCTTTGATTCGGGCCGCTTTTTCGTGGAACTCTTCGGGCGTCAGGGGTTCCTCGCCCAACAGGTCGGAGCAGCTGAACATGGCCTCCTGCATGGGCTGGTTGAGCTCATGGCAGACGGCGCCGGCCATCTCCAGCACACCGCGCAGTTTTTCACGTTGGAGACCCTCCTCTTCGGCGGTTTTCCGCCACGAAATGTCCGATATGACCACTGTCGTATTTTGCCAGGGGTGGGAAGGATCGGGGCAACTGGCCTTGAGGTTGCCATAGAAAGCGGTGCCGTCTTTGCGGATGAAGTCGGCGTCGATACGGGCTGGCTCCCCGCTAGAGAGGCTGTTGAAAAGCTGCTCGCCCACCTTATTGTAAATCGCCTCGCTGGGGTAGATGATGCGTGCGCTTTTGCCCACGAAATCACTCTCGCGGGTGAAACCGAACAACTTCAACATGGCCGAATTGACCCGCTTGATCACCCGGTTTTCCACCAGCCCGATGCCCACCGGAGAGCACTCCAGGATACTGTCCACCAACTCGGCACTGTGGTGCAGCATCGCCTTGGCCTCTTTGAATTGGGTGGCCGTCTGGCTGAGTTCTTCGAGTTTGTGTTGCAGTTCCTTATACGTCAGTCGTGGCTGCACGTTAACCTCTCTGCGCCGATGGCCAAGACCAGCGGGACAATTTTCTTGACACCGAACCTCCCCCGCTTGCCCATGCAATCATTCAGAACCGCCAGTTTTGGGGGCGTCGGTCCAAAAATAAGCGAAGAATAATAGCGTCGAATACCAGAGAAAGTCAAATAGGTTCATTTTTTATACTGCCAACTGCATGTCGACGGCGTCAATCTGCTGCCGTTTGACGCGGGTCGCGGGGACGCTTAGGATGCACTTATGATCCGGCCATCACCTCCGGCAAACGAGAAACCCCTTGACATTCACGGTGTAATTCACTATCTCCCAGCAAAATAGATGCCACCTTTTGGTAAGTTCAAGGGCCAATGACCCTTGAACCGGAATCCCGTGCAAATCGGGAACGGACCCGCCGCTGTAATCCCAGCCCCGGAATATTGGGGCATCTGAGCCGGCACGCTCCAGCCACTGTCGATGTTCATGACGGGAAGGCCGCCGACGCGGAGAGGGAGAGTCAGAAGACCTGCCAAGATGGTGTAAATCCCTGGTGGTGATGGTAAAGCCCCGGCTGACGACGCTGATTTTGATGTGGCGCGTTGGCGCGGGCTTTTTTATTTTTGGTGGCCGTCCAATCGGATGGACACGATCTCCATCGGAAATTCCCCCATAACCGGCTCGTGGCAGCCACGAAAAAACGCTAAAGTAAGGAGATATTCATGACCCCCCCTGCAAACCTATCAGACATTATTGCCGGCATCGAACCCATCAGCGCTGAATGGCAGGCCAAAGCCGAGGCGCGCACAGCCGAGCTGGCCATCCCCCCGCGCGCCCTGGGCCGTTTGCACAACCTGGCCGAGCAGATGTGCGCCATTCAGCGCAGCGTGGCCCCCGTCATCGACCGCAAAGCCGTGCTGGTCATGGCCGGCGACCATGGCGTGGCCAAGAAGGCGGTGAGCGCCTTTCCCCAGGAGGTCACCATGGCCATGGTGCAGGCCTTTCTCGCCGGCGGCGGGGGCATCAACGCCATCGCCCGCCACATAGGGGCCGAGGTGTACGTGGTGGATATGGGCATCATCCCGGAGATCGATCCGGATATCGTCGCCAACAACTACCGCCTTCTGATCTCCAAGATCGGCCCGGGGACCAACGATATTTCGGAGGGGCCGGCCATGTCCAGAAAAGCGGCCGAACAGGCCCTGCTCACGGGCTACGCCCACGCCGCCCGTTTGATCCAGAGTGGCTGCGAAGTCCTCGGCACCGGCGATATGGGGATCGGCAACACCACCCCCTCGGCAGCCATCGGCGCCGTCATCGCCGATGCCAGCCTGGAGGAGATGGTGGGGCGCGGCACCGGTGTGGACGACGCCGGCCTGATCCACAAAAAAGAGATCATCGCCCAGGCCTTGAAGGTCAATCACCCCGATGCCCGCGACGGTCTGGATGTGCTCGCCAAGGTGGGCGGTTTCGAGATCGGCGGCATCGCCGGTATGATCCTGGCCTGCGCCAACCATCGTAAACCCGTGGTGGTGGACGGCTTTATCTCCACCGCCGGGGCCCTCATCGCCGCCGCTCTCTGCCCGGCCGCCACGGGCTATATGTTTGCCGGCCACTGCAGCGAAGAGCCCGGTCACAAGCTCATGCTGGCCCACCTGGGACTTCAACCCATCCTCGACCTGGGCATGCGCTTAGGCGAAGGCACCGGCGGGGCCATGGCCATGGGCGTCATCGAAGGCGCCCTCAAGGTGTTCAAGGAGGTGATGACTCTGGCGGAAGCGGGGGTCACTAAAGCGTAAATTCCTCAATGATTAGACGAAACCGATGGTGAACGGAACGCGGTGCAACTCCGCGGCGCACCCGGCGCTGTAACCCCTGTAAAAAACGATTTCGGGCCTCGCGTGCCACTTCTCCACAACTGGAGAGGGAAGGCCGCCCGACATCGAGGGAAGCCAGAAGACGAACCAGCGGTAGTCGTATGTGAAGCACGATGGCAAAGGGCTTCGGCGAGAAGATTCTATTCTCACTGGAAGCCCTTTTTATATTTTAATTCAGAAGCATTTCGAAAGGAAAGATAAACAATGAAAACCCAACTCGAACAGGCCCGCGAGGGTATATTGACGCCCCAGATCCAGCGTGTGGCCGAGGTCGAAGGTCTCCTCCCCGAGGTGGTCCGCCAGGGTGTTGCCAAGGGCGAGATCGTCATTCCCTGCAACCCCAACCGACCGGGCCAGCGGTTAGTGGGCATCGGCCGCGGCCTGCGCACCAAGGTCAACGCCAGCATAGGCACCAGCTCCGATATCTGCGACATCGCCGGTGAAGTGGCCAAGGCGGTAGCCGCCCAGGAGGAGGGCACCGACACCCTCATGGAACTCAGTGCCGGCGGTAACCTCGACCGGGTGCGCCGGGAAGTGTTGGACGCCGTGGACCTGCCCGTGGGCAACGTGCCCCTCTACCAGGCTTTCAAGGAGACCGGGCGCAAGTACCGCGACCCCGCCAAACTCGACCCCGAGTTTCTCTGCGACCTCATCGAGAAGCAATTGGAGG
>JBNKKA010000030.1:0-31818 GCA_050291585.1 Desulfobacteraceae bacterium | reverse complement strand
GAGCGCTTTGCTCAGGGAAAAAGAAAGGAGCGGTCTGATGACGATTCGTGCTACGATCCTGTGTGAAAACTCGGTTGGGGTGCCTTTTGGCGGCATTGGGGAACACGGCTTTGCTTGTTTTCTGGAGACCGACCAGGGCAACTATCTCTTCGACACCGGCCAGGGGCTGGGCATTATGGCCAATGCGGCGGTGCTGCGCAAAGACCTGATCTCCATCAAGGCCATCATGATCAGCCATGGTCATTATGACCACACCGGCGGTCTACCCATGGTGCTCAAAGCTCGTGGGCCGGTGGATGTCTACGGACATCCCGAGATGTTTCGCCGCCGGGAGATAGAACACCAGGGGCGGACCTTTGATATTGGCATCCCCTTCCGACGCAATTACCTGGAGGGCTGGGGGGCGCGCTTCAGGCTCCAGCGCGAGTTGGTGGAAGTAGGGCCGGGGGTCCATCTCACCGGCGAGATCCCCCGCAACACCGACTTCGAAAAGGGTGATGCCAATATGACGGGCTGGGATGAAGCCGGTCAGGCCTGCAAACCCGATCCCATCAATGACGATCTCTCTTTGCTGGTGGAGAGCGACAGGGGCCTCATCGTCATCCTGGGTTGTGCCCACGCAGGCATGGTCAACATCCTCGACTATGCCACCAAGACACTGGGGCATGAACGCATTTATGCCCTCATCGGCGGCACCCATCTGGGCTTTGCGGCACCGGCTCAGTTTGAAGCCACTATGAGCGTAATCGATCGCTATCGTATCGAAAAAATTGGCGTCTCCCACTGCACCGGCCTGGTCAACGCCGCCAAGATGCACGCCCTCTTGGGCGAGCGCTTTTTCTTCGGATCGGTGGGGGCGGCGATAGAAGTATAGGCGTGGTTTCCGGTGCCTCGAGCCGCCGCGTCACTGTAGAAGTGAACATGGGCAATGGGGTTAAGATTTCAAGTAAAATAGTTCGCTCGTACCCTATCCATAAATGGTGCATCCTACCCGAGTTCAAGGCGGGCGACAGATTCAAACCGGAGGCATATCGAGAGTATACCGAGGACTTGAATCTGTCGCCAAACGCCGAAATCGGGTGAGAGGTGCCGTTTGGATGGGTACTAGTGGACCGTTATCGCTTTTGGAACGGCCTTCTCCGGTTTTGGGATGGCGATGCTCAGGACGCCGTCCTTGTAGTCTGCCTTGATGGCCTCAGAGTCCACATTCTCCGGTAGGGAGAAGGCGCGCGTGAAGCTGCCGAAGCTGCGTTCGCGGCGGTAGTACTGCTCGCCTTCAGCGGTCTTCTCTTCGGAACGCTCGCCCCTCAGGGTCAGCACATTGTTTTTAATGTCCACATGGATGTCCTTTTTCTCGACCCCGGGCAGTTCGGCCGTGACGCGGAACTGACTCTCCTCTTCAATAATGTCGACCACCGGCTGCCACTGGGTCGAGCCTGGGTCACGGCGGTCATTGAAGAAGGGGGCGAAAAAATCATCGAACATGAAATTCATCGGACTCGTCACTCCCCAAACGTCTCTTCTCGGTCGTCTTCTTACCAATTGCATGATCTTGCCTCCGTAGCTTGTTTTTTGAGATGGACTTATTGGCTTCACTTACTCAGATATTAAGCTCAATTAATAGACTGTCAATAAAATTTTATGTATAAATTTTAACATTACTAAAAATATATTTTACTCAATAGTAATGTTCCGGGTGTGCTGAAATACACAAAACGGTCACAGGTAATTGGTGGGGCAAGATAGAGGGGCGCTGCCGGAAACGACGGCGGTTTCAAACCGCCGTCGTTTCTCATGGGGAAGGGGGATTACAGACTGATCACGGCGGCATCGCAGGAGAGCTGGATCAACTCGGCGGCGGTGCCCATGCGGGCGCCCTCGATGAGATCCTCCTCACCGATGCGGCGTGCCTTGGCGCAGGGGGTGCAAGCCAGGATGGGCACCTCGTGGGCCTGGAGGTAGGTGATGAGGTCATCGGCGATGTCGCCCGTGGCGGCCCGCAGGTGGTCGGCCAAGCCCTCTTTGGCCAGGTAGACCGCGTCATCCAGGAGAAAAACCGTGGTGTTCTTGCCCTCCTTGTGGGCGATGGTGGCCAGGTGAAAGGCGCGCGTGGCACGATTGGGGTTGTCTGTGCCGCAGGAAAGCGTAATAACCACATTGTTCGTCATTGCATAACCTCCTAAAAAAAGGTGAGGAGCGTTGCCGGCTTCTTGCCGCCGGGGGTTTTTCAAAATATCGGTGCAAAAAAAATAAATCAGGCCACTCATACGGGCCTAGCGGTTTTGCCCTTATTGCTCTTGTGTCAAAATAGTGAGCCTTGTGATGTTCAGCCGTTACAAAAATTGGCCCATTGGCATGAAATTCATAGCTTTTCTGGGATAAATAAACAGCAACGTCATGTGAAGGAGACCCATGCAGGTAGACACCGACGCACCACCGACGCGACCCATCTGGCTGGACAGCGACCCCAATACCGTCAACGTCATCGATCAGCGCCAATTGCCCCACCAGCTCGTGGTGGCCCCGCTGCGGAGCGTGGATGAGATGATTTACGCCATACAGGAGATGTTTGTGCGGGGCGCGCCCCTCATCGGCGTGAGTGGCGCCTACGGAGCGATGCTGGCCGCCATTGCCGCCCTCCATCATAGCGAGCCCCTGGACTTTTTCAAGACGGAGTGTGCCCGTCTCAAGGCCGCCCGCCCCACGGCGGTCAACCTGGCCTGGGCCGTGGAGCGCGCCCTGACCGCCACCGCAGGGGCCACCACCCCCCAAGAGCGAGTGGCGATCACCCGCGCCCTGGCGGCCGAGATCGCCGAGGAAGAGGTGGAGAATTGCCGGCGGATCGGTGAGCACGGGGCCGCACTGATCCGGGACCTCAAGGAGAAAAAGGGCGGTGCACCGGTCAATGTTCTCACCCACTGCAACGCTGGCTGGCTGGCCTGTGTGGAGTGGGGTACGGCCACGGCCCCCATTTACGCTGCCTTCGAGATGGGTATCGACGTGCATGTCTGGGTGGACGAGACCCGGCCCCTCAACCAGGGCGCCCGCCTCACCGCCTGGGAGCTGGGTCAGCGCGGCGTGCCCCACACCGTCATCACCGACAACGCCGGCGGCCACCTCATGCAGCACGGCATGGTGGATTTGGTCATCGTGGGCACCGACCGCACCACCCATACGGGTGATGTGGCCAACAAGATCGGCACCTATCTCAAGGCCCTGGCGGCCCGCGACAACGACATCCCCTTTTACGTGGCCCTGCCGTCGAGTACCTTCGACTGGGAGATGCGCGACGGTCTGGCTGAGATTCCCATCGAGGAGCGCGACCCGGACGAGATCCGCTTTGTCCAGGGGCTGGTGGACGGCGAGACTCGCGCGGTATTAGTGCCCCCGGTGGACAGCCCGGCGGGTAACTACGCCTTCGACGTGACTCCAGCCCGCCTGGTGAGCGGCTTCATCACCGAACGCGGAATCTGCGGGGCTTCGGAGGCAGAAATTCATCGCCTCTTTCCTGAAAAATAGACCCCAGTTTGAAACCATAATGGTGTTCAGGGGCTTGACTAAAGGGCCCCTGACGCCGTATACCCCCGATATGCTGACCGATATCGAAAAACGCGTAATCGCTTCCATCCAGGGCGACATGCCCATCGTTGCCCAACCCTATCAAGAGATCGCCGCTTCTCTGAGTATCAGCGAGGAGGAACTGCTCAAGGTCCTCCAGGATCTGACCGACCGTGGCGTCATGCGCCGTTTCGGAGCCACCCTGCGTCACCAGCGATCGGGCTTCGACGCCAACGCCATGACCGCCTGGCAGGTGGCCGAGGAGCGTGTCGAGGCGGTGGGCGCCATCATGGCCGCCTTTCCCCAGGTCTCCCACTGTTATCGGCGGGATCCCAAACCCACCTGGCCCTACAACCTCTACACCATGATTCACGGCACCAGCGAGGCTGACTGCATCGCCACCGCCGCCGAGATAGCGGCCAAGGCGGGGGTGGCGGTTTACGAGTTGCTCTTCAGCAAGCAAGAGCTCAAGAAAACCTCCATGAAGTACTTTTCCACCGAGTGAGCGCCGCTGGAACCACAGGCCCCACCCACATTCTGCTGGTCAATCCCTGGATTCACGATTTCGCCGCCTATGACGTGTGGGCCAAGCCCCTGGGGCTACTAACCCTCGCGGCCATTCTGCGGGACCATGGCTACACCGTGAGCTATGTGGACTGCCTCGACCGTTTTCATCCCCGCGCCCAACCGGGCGATCCCCGGGCGCGCTGTGGGCGAGGACCATTTCTCAAGACCCCTTTGTCGACTCCCCCAGCACTGGCCCATATCCCGCGCACCTATTCGCGCTACGGCATCCCCCCGGAGTGGCTGCGGGAGGATCTGCAACAGGTGCCACGTCCCGACGCCATCCTGGTTACCTCCCTGATGACCTATTGGTATACCGGGGTTCGGGAGACTATCGCCGAGTTGAGGGCAACCTTCCCCGGAGTGCCTGTTGTTCTGGGTGGGGTCTATGCCACCCTCTGCGGGGACCACGCCCGTGCCCATAGCGGGGCCGATGTGGTCATCGAGGGGGAGGCGGAGGACAGAATCCTTGGATTGATGGGTGAGATAAGTGGTCATCGTTCCCAAGCACATTTCAATCCCGATGATATGGACAGCTGGCCCTGGCCGGCCCTGGACCTCCAGCGTGAGGTCGGCTATCTGCCCCTACAGACCAGTCGAGGCTGCCCTTTTGACTGCGCCTATTGCGCTTCCCGGCGCCTCAACCCCCGGCGGCGGCTCAGGTCGACGGAAAAAGTTCTGGATGAGATCCGTCACTGGCACCAGCAATACGGCCTGCGCGACATCGCCCTCTATGACGACGCCTTTCTGGTGGACGGCAAGCACCACGCCCGCCCCCTGCTGGAGGGCATCATCGACCTGGATCTCGATCTGCGTTTGCACACTCCCAACGCCCTGCATATCCGAAAAATCACCGCCGAAGTGGCCGGCCTCATGCGTCGGGCCGGTTTTCATACCGTCCGTCTGGGGCTGGAGACGGCCGCCTTTGAACAGCGCAGCGGTTTGGACGCCAAGGTCACGGCGGACGAGTTTGCCGCCTGCGTGGACCATTTACGTCGAGCCGGTTTTCGTCGCGAGCAATTGGGCGCCTATCTTTTGGCCGGGTTGCCGGGTCAGAGTCTGAAAGCCCTCAAGCACTCTATCGATATCGTTCACGGTGTGAACATCACCCCCATTCCGGCCTACTATACCCCCATCCCCGGTACCCGCCTGTGGGAGGCGGCCGTGGCCGCTTCGCCCTATGATTTGGAGGCTGACCCCCTCTTCTGCAACAACGCCATTTTGCCCTGCGTGCCGGACGGCTTTAGCTGGGACTACTTGTCCCAGATCAAGAGTTGGGTGCAGGGTGGCAGATAGAAAGCTAAATCGCCTTTTCCCCTGCCTGCCCAAGAAGATAAGCTGGGACTACCTCGGTCAGATCAAGCGCTGGGTCCGGCGCGCCCAATAAAAAAGCCACCGAGCCCTCGGCAATAGAGGGAATCGGTGGCTGGTTTTGGATGTTGGTCGCTGTCGATTGTCAGGTAGTAGGCTTGGGCTTCGCCACGCGGCTTAGGCTTCGCCACGCGGCTTAGGCTTCGCCACGCGGCTTAGGCTTCGCCACGCGGCTTAGGCTTCGCCACGCTTGGCGCAACCTGACCTACACGAATGGCGTGTTGTTCCTCTGTGGTAGCGTGTCGGTCAGGCTGGGAGCGCAGCGGGCTGCCTGACGATTGAGCTAAGCTAAGTTAGGTGCAGAGCTCAACCTGCCAATCCGGGTGCTGGATCGAGCTGTGCTAACTTTGGTACGGAGTTCAGTCCGCCCAATCCGGATTTTCGGATTGGGCGGAGCGTAATTCGCGCAGCGAATTACGCCACTTCCTCGAACTCAGCGTCCACGACGTCCTCGTTTTGTTTGTCGCCGGCCGCATTGTTGCTGGCAGCGCTAGAGCCAGGGGCAGCGGAACCACTCTGCGTCTGGCCGGCATACGCCGCTTGGCCGATTTGGTGGGCCACGGCTTCCAGGGCTTCGCTGCTGCGCTGGATGCGCTGCGTATCCTCGCTCTTGAGGGCCTGCTGGAGATCGCCCTTGGCCGCCTCGGCCTGGGCCCTCAGACTGGGGTTCACCTTATCACCAAGGTCACCCATGGCCTTGTCCACCGTGTAGAGCAGATGGTCAGCCCGGTTACGGGTCTCCACGGCGGCTTTTTTCTTTTCATCCGCTTCTCGATGGGCCTCGGCATCCCGGATCAGGGCCTCGATGTCGGTCTGGCTCAGGCCGCTGGAGGCGGTGATCTGGATGGACTGCTCCTTGCCGGTGGCAGTATCCTTGGCGCTGACCTTGACGATGCCGTTGGCGTCGATGTCGAAGGCCACCTCGATCTGGGGGGTGCCCCGGGGGGCCGGTGCGATGCCGGTCAGTTCGAAGCGACCCAGGGTTTTGTTGTCCACCGCCATCTCCCGCTCTCCCTGGAGGACATGCACGCTCACGGCCGGCTGGTTGTCCGCCGCGGTGGAGAAGACCTCGCTTTTGCGGGTGGGAATGGTGGTGTTCTTCTCGATCAAACGCGTGGTCACCCCACCCAGGGTTTCGATCCCCAATGAGAGGGGGGTCACGTCGAGCAGGAGGACATCCTTGAGGTCTCCTTTCAACACGCCGGCCTGGATGGCGGCCCCCATGGCCACCACTTCATCGGGGTTGACCGATTTGCTCGGTTCGCGGCCGAAGATCTGCTGGACGCGCTCCTGAACAGCGGGCATGCGCGTCATGCCGCCCACCAGGATAACCGCGTCGATATTGCCGGTCTGGTAACCGGAATCGCTCAGAGCCGTGCGGCAGGGCGCTTCCAGACGGTCGAGCAGGCTGGCCATCAGGCTCTCCAGTTTGGCGCGGGTCAGTCTGAGGTTGAGGTGTTTGGGCCCGCTGGCATCCGCCGTAATAAAGGGCAGGTTGACCTCGGTTTCCATGGTGGTGGACAGCTCCATCTTGGCCTTCTCGGCAGCTTCCTTCAGGCGCTGGAGGGCCATGGTGTCGCTGCGCAGATCGATGCCCTGGTCTTTTTTGAATTCGTCGGCTAGGTGCTCGATGAGGCGCAGGTCGAAATCTTCGCCCCCCAGGTGGGTGTCGCCGTTTGTCGCCTTGACCTCGAAAACCCCCTCGCCGATATCCAGAATGGATATATCGAAGGTACCGCCCCCAAGATCGAAGACGGCGATGGTCTGATCGCCGCTGCGATCCAGGCCGTAGGCTAGAGCAGCCGCCGTGGGTTCGTTGATGATCCTGAGGACATTCAGGCCGGCGATCTTACCCGCGTCCTTGGTGGCCTGGCGCTGGCTGTCGTTGAAGTAAGCCGGTACGGTGATGACGGCGTCGCTGATGCTGCCGCCCACCTGGGCCTCGGCCGCTTTCTTGAGATCCCCCAGCACCTGGGCGGAGATCTCCGCCGGGCTGTAGGTGCGCCCCTGGATCTTGATGGCCGCATCGCCGTTGGCCGCCGCCACAATCTCATAGGGCAGCACCTTGCGGTCCTGGATCACCTCGGGGCTGTCGAACTTGCGTCCGATGAGGCGTTTAACCCCGAAGACAGTGTTCTGCGGGTTGGTCACCGCCTGGCGTTTTGCCAACTGGCCCACCAGGCGTTCTCCGGCAGTGTTGACGGCGAAGACCGAGGGGGTAGTACGGCCCCCTTCGGCGTTGGGGATCACTTTGGGATCCTTTTGATCCAATACGGCGACACATGAGTTGGTGGTGCCTAGGTCGATACCGATTATTGATTGCATGACATTCTCCTTGTTGGCGTTTTCACATTACTAAAAATAAATTATTACTAAAAGTAATATATCGTAATGAAGCCTTGTCAAGGATGCCGGTCAGTTTTTCACTCAATACATTCCAAATAAAACGGCGTCGCCAGTGGTATCTCACAAAGGTGAGCCGTCACCGGGACGCCGTATCGGGTACAGCAGGGTGTGTCTATTAAAATGGCAGCTTTAATCCACTCCCTTTGAGCAGGTCGCCGCCGAGGTCGAGGCGTTTTTTCAATTCATCGCCCACTGGCCCCAGGGCGGCAAACTGCTGCTGGGCTTGTGCCAAGGGACCAGCCACCTCCTGGCGGACCCTGGCCTCAATCTGGGAGGTAAGTTTGGCGGCCTCTTTCTTGACCAGATTGCCCACGGCGTTCTTGAGTGTCTGGTCCAGGCTGGAGCGCACCTTCATGCGGTAGTCGTCCACTTGGCCCTTGACCGAGGCGATCAGATCGAAGGAGCGGATATCGCCCAGGGCGGCCATGAGGGCGGCCTGGACGGCGTTGTCGCCAGCGGGTGCCGAGGTTGCCAGTTTGACGGCGTTGAAATCCATATCGATGCGGGTGTCCACCCGCTTGTTCTTGAAAGTGAAATCAGCCGCCACGTCGGCCAGCGCGGTTTCCACCGTCACCGGCAGAGCCTTCTCCTTAGAGAGGGGGATCGCTTTGAGTTGGTATCCGCTGAGGTTCACCTTAGCCTGGCTGCTGGGGTTTTCCGGGTTGACCAGATCGAGCAGTCCGCTGGCCGAGAGGGCCTTGGCAGCGGCCAACTCGCGACCTAGGAAACTGAAAGTGGTCGGTCGCCCCAGCAGGGGCGGATCGCTGTTGATGTCCTCGATCTTACCGCTCAGATCGCCCATGGGCAGCTGGACCGAGGCTTTGGTCTGGCGGATCAGGAAGGTCGGCAGCGGGTTTTTTTCGGTGAAGCGCACGTAGGCGCCCTTGCCACGCTCGGGCTCGGGCGCTTCCGCTTCCTTGCTGGATTTTATCTTTTGAATATAGGGCCTGAGGCGCTGGTACCACTCCCAGGCGGTCTGCCAGTGGTCGCAAAGCTGGCCGCCGATGAGGAGCTGGCTGAGGTTGGCCAGGCCGTCGGCACTGAGGCTGTACTTGGCCTGCAGGCGGCGGATGTCGGCCAGGGGGGCCTTGGGCAGGTTTTTAACCCGCTTCTGCAGGTCGCGGCTGCTCTTCTCGAAGCGCTGCTGGGCATCCTTGATTTGCTTGAGATCCGCCTGAATCTCCTTCTGCACCGTTAGGGCGTCGCCGGCTTTTCCCAGCAGGGCGCCCAGATCGGTCTTCTTGCTTTTCAATCCTTTTAGCTTCTTTTCATAGGCCTTGAGCTTTTTCTGATCGGGCAACTCCTTGAGGGTTTTGTTCCAATAGGCTTCTTCGGCTTTGATATCGGCTTCCAGTTTCTGGGCCAACTCGAGGGACTGGAGGTTTTCATTGGCCAAAAGGTTTTTCAGATCGGGTTTCTCGAAGCTGGGCAGTTGGAAGTTGCCGCAGCCCATCTTTTCCAGGCCCTTCTTAATTTTCTCCGTGGCGGGGGCCTTGTCTTTGGCGTCCTTGTTGCGCGCTTTCTCAGGTAGGGCGCCGGAGGTTTTGCGCTCGGTATTGAAGCGCATCCCGTCCACCTGCATGAGGTTGACCACCACCCGCCGGCGGATGAGCTGGGAGAGATCCAGGTCCATGCCCATACGAGCGACCTCTATCGCGTTGGTCATGGGGGCGTCGGGATTGGTGACTTTGAGCCCTTCCAGGGCCAGGCCGGCGGGAAAGAGACTCAGGTCGGCTTTGGCTAGCTCCACCTTGGCACCCACCGCTTTAGTGCCGGCGGTTTCCACGGCCACTTTGACGATACGGTCCACAAGGAAATACCAGGCAACGGCGATGAGCAGCGTGACCACAACGAAGGCAGCCAGACCCGGCCAGCGTATCCAGCCTTTCTTCGGGGTTTTTTTCGAATCCTTCTTCGATATGGGTGTCGTTTGAGTCATCGGCCACCTCCCCAACCACGCAAGGTCTGGTAGGTCTCAAAGATCTTAGTGGCCTTGAGCATCTGGCCTAGCCTGGATTTTTGAATCCAGGCCAGGATGTGTTCACGATAGTTTTTGATGATGAAGTTGCAAAGCAGCAGGAGGGGCACAAAGAGGACAAGGGTCACCGCCAGGCTGCCCATGGTGATGCTGTGGTTGAACTGGGTCAGGGGAAACCAGGGGTGGTTGTATAAGCCTGTCCACAAGCCTTGAAGCCCCTCCGCGTTGAGAATGGTAAGGCCTAGGCCGTGGAAGAGGGGGTCGAGGAGATAGGCGATGGCCGAGAAGATCCCCCAGGCCAGGAGAAAGGCGGAGAGGTTGACCCGCAGGACGAGGACCAGGAGCAGTACCAGGAGGTTATGGGGCCGCCAGAGGGGAGTAAAGCCGGCCATCATGCCGAAGCAGACGCCCAGGCTAATCTGCCTGGGTTCCGTCTCGGAGTTGAGGATTTTTAGCAGATTCGCCACGAGTTCTATCATGTCACTTCTCCTTGCGGGGGTAGGGCCGCCGGACGACCGATGGCCTAAGGGAGCTGTCGGTTGTCACGCTTTTCGGTATTCGAAAACTGTTATTGCGAATTGGGCCAGTTTCAGATGGGAACTTGAATCGGATACGAGGGGGCCCGACTGTTGCGTTTGGGTAAAGTCTATTCGGGCGCTAATCTAAGGGTTTGGCACCGGGAAGTCAACCAGTAGCCGGCGTGGATGCCCTTGTTTCTGCTTTGGATTTGACACCTACCAGCCCCAGCTATTAAAATGGATCTCAGCACTCTTTTGAACCAGCTCATCTGCCTATGCAGACCCGTGGTTTTTTCATCGTGCGCCATTCTGACTGAGAGCTTCTCGCCGTTCCAAGCACCCACGACACCTTAACAATCATCGTCACCGCCACCGGTGACGGATCATAGGGGAGGTGCCCATGCTGAACGCCCTCAATATCATGAAAGCATCTGTCAAGAAGTGGGAGCGTATCATCGCCGGTCAGGCCAGCGATGGCGGGGTGCTGGACTGCCCGCCTTGCCGGATCTACTATGTCCTGGTGTGCACCGGATGCCCCATCGCAGCGTACACTGGCCAGCGCTTCTGCAAAGGGACGCCGTACTTGGCCTGGTACCACCATCAGGTGGAGGTCCATGGATTGATGCGTCGCAAGGTCTACTGCGAGGAGTGCCTGGGGCTGGCCACCGAGATGCGTGACTTCATGGTCACCATCGTCGACCATCTCAAGGAGGCTGCCGAAGCGGTGGTTGCTGAGGACACGGTCTGAAGATTTAAAGCCGGTCCCCGCCGTGCTGACAGGTGGTGTGCCAATAGAGATGAGGTCCCCTTAGTGGGCCGCCTTCCAGTCCTTGATGCAGGTCTGGCATTTGTGATCACTGGGGCTGTCCGAGGCGCAGAACTCCACAAAGGCATCCAGCCATTGGTCTCCGGCGCGGGGACAGGTGTGGATATATTCGATGAAGCAGACCAGGCGTTCCATGACGGTGTTGTCGATGGCGTGCTCCATGCGACAGGCGTTTTCGTCGGCGGCCTGGGGATCGACGCGTAGGACATTGAGCAGAAAATCACGCAGCACGGCGTGGCGGCGGGCAACCTCCCTGGCGATTCGCTTGCCCTGGGGTGTGAGGGTGATGTAGCTATAGGGTTCGTAGTTGATCAGGCCTTTTTCGGCCAGGGTCTTGAGCCCCCCTGTGACACTGCCGCGTTTTATCTCCAGCCGTTCGGCGATCTCCTTGGCCCGGGCGACCTTATGGGTTTCCTCAAGCGCCAGGATGGTTTCCAGGTAGTTCTCCATGCTTTCGGTCAATTCTGCCGATTTGGCCATGATCCCCCCTTTCATTTTGAACTTAGTGCCTAGTAGCATGTGGCCACAAGTCAGGGCAACCTGAAAAAAAGGCCGCATATGAAGATTATTGTTGACACACAAAAAAGTTAGGTATAGCGAACTTAAAAAAGCAACTTTCTTTGGAGGCCAATATTGACCATTCAGAATATCAGGAAGATGAGGCGCCACCAGAGCGGCACCATTGCCGCGGTGACCGCTGCCGGTGAGTTGGGACGGCGTATTCGCGACATGGGACTGGTGCCTGGCACCGCCATCACTATCCAGGGCCGCGCGCCCCTCAAGGACCCGGTGGCTCTGCGGGTCATGGGGTTTACGCTTACTCTGCGAAACAACGAAGCGGACTATATCCAAGTGGAGATCGAGGAATAAACATGGAAGCGACGATTGCCCTGGCCGGCAACCCCAATTGCGGCAAGACCACCCTGTTCAACGCCCTCACCGGTGCCCGTCAGCACGTGGGCAACTACCCGGGCGTGACCGTGGAAAAGAAGACCGGCAGCTACTCCCTTGAAGGGCACCAGCTCCACCTGGTGGATCTGCCGGGCACCTACTCCTTGACGGCCTACTCTCTGGAGGAGGTGGTGGCGCGCGATTTTCTGGTCAAGGAGCGGCCCGCCCTGGTGGTCAACATCGTGGATGCCACCAACCTTGAGCGCAACCTCTACCTGACCCTGCAATTCATGGAGATGGGTGTGCCCGTCTGCATGGCCCTCAACATGATGGATATGGCCAAATCCAAAGGGATCGATATCGATATCGAGCGCCTCTCCAAATTGCTTGGTGCCGCCGTAATCCCCACCGTGGCCCGGCGGGGGGAGGGCAAGGAGGTCCTCATGCAGGCCGCCCTTAGGGAGGTCCGCCAGGGCCGGTCGCGCCAGCCCCTCAAGATCACCTACGGACCGGATATCGACCCCGTCCTGCAGGCGATGGCCGCCCGCATCCAGGAGCGCAAGTTCCTCACCGCGGACCATCGCCCCGAGTGGGTGGCGCTCAAGTTTCTGGAAAACGATGAGCAGTTGCGTTGCCTCGGTATGCAGTCCGATGCCGATGTCGTCGCCGAACTGGACAGCTTGATGGCCCCCCTGGCCCACCACCTCAAGCAGACCCTCGACACCTACCCGGAGGCCGTCATCGCCGACTACCGTTACGGCTTTATCCGTGCCTTGGTGGCCAAGGGCGTCCTGCGCTACGCGCACGAACGCAACCGCCTGGAGGTCTCAGACCACCTCGACCGGGTGCTGACTCACCGATTTATAGGGCCCTTGATTATGCTGGCTGTCGTTTGGGGTTTATATCAGTTTACTTTCAGTGCCAGCGCCCTCCCCACCGCTTGGCTGGAAGGCTTTTTTGGTTGGCTGGGGGGGGGGCTGGATGGACTGCTGCCCGACGGTCTCTTCAAGTCGCTGATCCTCTCGGGCATCATCGACGGCGTGGGGGGGGTGCTGGGCTTTGTCCCCCTGATCCTCTTCATGTTTTTGGCCATCGCCTTCCTCGAGGATAGCGGCTATCTGGCCCGGGTGGCCTTCATGCTGGACCGCGTCTTCCGCTTCTTCGGTCTGCATGGCGCTTCGGTGATGGCCTTCATCGTCTCGGGCGGCATCGCCGGTGGCTGCGCCGTGCCGGGGATCATGGCCAGCCGGACCCTCAAGAGTCCCAAGGAGCGCCTGGCCACTCTCCTGACGGTGCCCTTCATGAACTGCGGGGCGAAACTGCCGGTCTTCGCCCTCCTGGTAGCCGCCTTCTTCGCCGCCCACCAGGCCATGATGATGTTCCTGATTACGATCATCTCCTGGGCCGGTGCCCTGCTGGTGGCCAGGCTTTTGCGCAGCACGGTGATCAGCGGCGCCTCGACGCCCTTCATCATGGAACTGCCCCCCTATCGTTGGCCCACCTTCAGGGGGCTGGCCATCCACACCTGGGAGCGCACCTGGCAGTATATCAAAAAAGCGGGCACCGTCATCCTGGCCATCTCGGTGGTCCTCTGGGCCATCATGACCTTCCCCCAACTGCCCGCCGATATAGTGCAAGGCTTCGCTGCGCAGCGGGCGGTTGTGGCCGACGGTGAACCCGGGACTGCTGACGACACCCTGAGGCTGGTCGATGCCCGTGAAGCCGAGGTGGCCCTGCGCCACTCCCTGGCCGGCCGCATGGGGATCGGGTTGGAGCGCTTGAGCCGCCTGGCCGGCTTTGACTGGCGCACCAACATCGCCCTGGTGGGTGGTTTCGCCGCCAAAGAGGTGGTCATCTCCACCCTGGGTACGGCCTACTCCCTGGGGGAGGTGAATCCGGATGCCTCCGCTTCCTTGGCCGATACCCTCGCCAAGGCCCCGGGCTGGCGGCCCTTGACCGCCATCAGCCTCATCCTTTTTGTCATGTTCTACAGCCCCTGTTTCGTCTCCGTGGTGTGTATCGTCAGGGAGGCCGGGTCATGGCGCTGGGGGGCCTTCTCCATCATTTTCAACACCGGGTTCGCCTTCGCTGTGGCTACCCTGGTCTATCAGATCGGCAGCTTTTTGGGTTTTTAAGGGTCGTCAGGGGAGGGTGATTTCATGGAGATCGTCATTGTGGCTGCCATCGTGGTTCTGGCATTGGCCTATCTGGTGCGCCGTTTTTACCGCGGCTTCAAGGCGGACGCCGCGTCGACCTGTGGGGGCGGATGCGGCGGCTGCGCAGCCGTTAGCAGCTGCGCGGCTGCAGACGACTGCCCAGAGGCTGGCACCTGCAGCGACATCGATTCGAGCCGCCTGACCTGATCCTTCCCACCTTTACTTAAAGATTCGCTTGGTCTATGTGTGTCCGATCTTAAACGGGCGCCACCTGCCGGGCGTCTTTTGAAAGTGGGTGGACCTATGCCATCGCAAGGGATCAAATCGGACGGAATACTGCTGCTGACGGCCTTTATCTGGGGCTTCGCCTTCGTGGCCCAACGCATGGGCATGGACCACATCGGCCCCTTCATGTTCAACGGCATCCGCTTTCTTCTGGGTGCCCTGGTGCTGGCGCCCGTCTTCTTACGCTCACGGCGTTCTTTCCAGCCCGCGCGGCCCAAAAATGCCAAGCTACCCAGTGGCTTCTGGGTTGGCGCCATCGCTGGGATGGTGCTCTTCCTGGGCGCCTCCCTCCAGCAGGTTGGGCTGGTCTACACCACCGCCGGCAACGCCGGCTTCATCACCGGTCTTTACGTGGTGCTCGTCCCCATTCTGGGCCTTTTTCTGGGGGCTCGCACCAATGCGGGGACCTGGTTGGGAGCGCTGCTGGCCGCCCTGGGACTCTACTTTCTCAGCGTCACCGCTGAACTAACTATCGCTTACGGTGACCTGCTGGTTCTGGTTGGCACTCTCTTCTGGGCCATACACGTCCATATCGTGGGGCGCTTTGCACCCCTCATGGAGGCCAGCCGCCTGGCCCTTTTCCAATATCTGGCCTGCGCTGTCCTGAGTCTGTTGGTGGGCCTGCTCATTGAAACCACAACCCTGGCGGACTTGTGGGACGCGGCCCTGCCCATCCTATACGGCGGCGCCCTCTCGGTGGGGGTGGCCTATACCCTCCAGATCGTGGGCCAGCGTCACGCCCACCCCGCCCATGCCGCCATCCTGTTGAGTCTCGAATCGGTCTTCGCCGCCCTGGGTGGCTGGATGGTCTTGGGCGAGGTGATGACCATGAGGGGCATACTGGGTTGCGCCCTGATGCTGGGCGGCATGCTCATTTCGCAGCTCTATGGGTTTTTGGCCAAGCCGGCGCGGCAACCGCTTCGGGCCGACTTCTGAGATTGTTGCGCCCGTGCGCCAATCGCCGGGTGATGAGGATATGGATAGTAGTGAGTGTCCATAAAATTTAGGCGAGCCCGCCTGTCTTATCACCGGACGGGCTCACCAGTTGTGGAGGGCACCACCAACCAACACGTTCATATTCAAGCTGTCTTTAGCTCTCCTGTTTTCAGGAAATAATCCAATCCATCAATGGCTCGTTCAAACTCGGGACTACTGTCCGGTATCGCTTCCACCATGGCATCCCCTGGTTCATTCAAGGCCGTGAAGGTCAGGTTCCAGACACCTGTGCAAGTACCATTGCCGTGATCTATCAGCTTGATTCTGAGATGGATCACCAGCGCGGATTCAATGACCCTCACGAGTTCAAGTATCCGGTTCGGCTCATATCGAGTAAAAATCCAGAGTCCCGGGCCGAGCGGATTTGTGTCAGGGGTAGTGAAGATACAATCCTTTTCAACAAATCCGGTGGACGTGTAAACGAGGTCACAGTCCCAGCCCTCGATCCAGTCGAGTTCACGAGATGGACAGAGCTGAAAAAAAACTTTTTCCGGCGGATAGTTAAACAATTTTTCATATTTCTGGGTTTTTCTTTTAGGCAGGTTTCCCTTTTTTAGGAAATCGACCGCTTTTCTTTGTGATCTTTCTGTGTTCATCTGTTTCTCCTTTTGAAATGCCTTTTAAGGCAGTGTTTAGTATCTTAACACTGAGGGTAAAAAAAACTAGGCTTGGCTTATGTCGTCAAGAGACCGCTCCATGTGAATCAAAAAATTGAGTATCACCTCCTTTTCTTCGGTGCCAAGGTTCGTGAGGTATTCATTGTGAGCCTCGATGAACGCCATCTGTCTTGATTGGCAGAATTTGTAAGCCGCCCTGCCAAATTCAGTGAGGGTCAAGGTCAGTTCGTTTTTGTTAAAAGGGTCTTTTGTTTTGACGATGATGCCCTTTTTTTCGAGCCGCGTAAGTGTTTGCGATACCGCCCCTTTTGACAGACCGAGTTGTTTGGCGATTTCTGTGGAATTTGTGTCAATATCGTTTTTTATCAATAGCATCAGATGAACTTCGGAGGGAAACAAGGAAACCCCCTCTACTTTGAAAATCTTTTTTTTTTCGGCGAATATTATCTTGTTTATTACTTGGATTATCTGTCTTTTTATTTTTTCAGTCAGCGTTTGCATGTGCAGTGTTAAGCATCTAAACACAGACTTGTCAATAGGAAATTTTTTATTGGCACTTCAATGGACGTGGGCATTACCTTATGGAGTTGACCAAATTGGATCAGGCAAAGGTGCTGAATTGTTGACGGGTGGGGCCGGATGCGGCCTGATAGGCTTGGATGGCGGGAGTCTTAAAGGGGCTGGCGGGTGTTGCTTGGGTGGGGTCGTCGCCCGCACCATTCTCTTCTGTGGAGGGTCGTGTTCCGGCGCTGGTGACATCTTCAGTGAGATCTTCCTTTTCCCCCTCGGCAGTTTCACTGGCTTTTTCGGAACGGGCCTGGGCTTCGATCTGGGAGGCCTGGGCGGCCACAGAACGATCGGTGGATGAGGGCTGAGCCGGGGCCAGGGCCGCCCGGCGGACCTGCTGCATCTTGGCGATGGTCTGGTCCGGATCCTTGGCCGGTGAGGTGTCGATCTTGACCTCGCCGCCCACGGCGTACATACCGCCGTCGGGACCTTTTTCATAGGTGTAGCTGGCGGCACCCTGGACCAGGCCGCCGCCGGCGGCCATGTGGGCCTGCTCGTGGGCCTTGACCTCGGCGTCGCGCTGCTTGAGGTCACGGACCTCCTCCTCCTGCTCGCTGTCCAGGGTGTTGTCCTCAGACGCACCCCTTAAAGATCCATCCTCCTCAGGCGCTTCCCCTACAGACACCTTGTTTCCAATCGCTTCATTTCTGGATACACCCTCATGAGGATTTTCTTTTTCGGGTGCAGTTATGTGTTTCTGCTGGACCACATCCGGGTGTTTTCCCCGGACCTCATCCAGGCGTCCGCTGAGGGTCACGCGGTCCTCGGGCAGTTCGACCCCTTCGGCCGGCGGCGGGGCATAGGCTTGGCCCTCATGCTGCGGTCGGGGCTGCTGCTGTCCCGTCAGTGGGGTGATGGGGAGGGCGTGTCCCAGGCCGGTGGTGTTTTGAATTAGTTCTAACACGATCGCTTGCCTATCCTTGCGTTCATTGAAAAATCAATCATCTACAGGATCGGCAGAAAAGGCCTGGGACTTTAGCTCAATTTTAACCCGCGAAGGCCGCGCAAGCCGCCGCCACGGCATTGTCGATGTCCAGCACACCGGTGTTGAGGACCATGTCGTAGTGCAGCGGGTCGGCGATATCGGCGTTGAAATACTTGCGCACAAAGGCCTTGCGGTCGGCATCGGTGCGGGTCACCCGGCGTCGGGCCTCCTCCATTTTGAGGTCGTAAGTATGGGCCACGCTCTGGACGCGAAAATCGAGGGGTGCGATGACGCGGATGCGGAAGCGCCGATCCGCCGGCAGGATGAAGTTGGCACCCCGCCCCACAAGAACGGCGTGGCCGTGGCCGCCGATGGCGCCAATCACCTTGATCAGGTGGCGGGCATACTCGTCGGGCCACAGGTGGCGCTCGTTCACCAGGGCCGCCATCCAGTCCTCGAGCATGTTGAGGCCCCTCTCATCCAGAGTGGCCAGGACCTGGGTGCCCACCTTGGCGCTGGAGGCCATGGCGTGCAGCACCTCCTGGTGGAAGAGGTCAAGCTCGAGGCGTTCGGCGATGCCCTGGGCCACCAGACGCCCCCCGGATCCGGGTTCGCGTGACAGGGTGATCACCGGCCTGGGTGGCGGGACCTCCTTTTTACTGGCCTGGCTCAGATTCCATTTGCGCACCTGCTCGTCGATGAGTTGGTGGATGGAGCGTGTTTTTGTTTGCATAACGACCTCCTTGCTTGCCGCCGAACCGACCACCCCACCAATGATGTCTGAGCCTTGGTGGCAAGTGCTGTGTCCGGGCAGCCGTTGGGCGCCGACGCGAAAGGGTCAAGCTCAGGAGGGCGAGATTTGAAAGGTGTATTCTTTCGGAGGCAGGGCGAAGGGTGCCGCAAACCGGATTACCTGGTGTGCCTTTGTATGCAGACGCGATGGCAAGGGTGCGCGGGCGCTTTAGGGACCTATATCTATTGAGTCTAGTCTCATCCTAGGGCAGGCGGTCGGCTATTGTCAAGCATGTCGCCCTAAATATGACCTGTGACGATGGCGGGAATGCAACCGTCTAAAATATCGCCTAGCTGCGGCAGGCGGCCGCTGTAGAAATGGTCGCAAGCGTCGATGACCGCCAGGGTCTGGGAGACCTGCCAGCGCTCGACCAGGGCGCGTACCTGGCTCAAGGGGGCAAATTCGTCTCTGGTGCCAGTCACCACCGTGGTGAGGCCTGGGGGCAAACCTATCTGATCAAATGAGAGGAGGGCCACCGGTGGGGAGACCAGAAATAGGGTCCCGGCATTCAGATGCCCAGCAGCAGCGGCGCCGGCAGCCACCCAGGCGCCAAAGGAGTAGCCCGCCACGCTGGTCTTGGCCGTTGTCCGAGCGCTGACCCAATCGAGGGCGGCCAGAAGGTCCCGTTGTTCGCCGGGACCGTCGTCATAGGCGCCCTCGCTGGCCCCGGTGCCTCTGAAATTGAAACGCAGGGTGGCATAGCCCTTACGGGCGAAGCTGTCAACGATAGTGGTCACTACGGGGTTGTACATATCCCCGCCGTAAAGGGGGTGGGGGTGGGTGACCACGGCAGCGTGGGTAGGCGACTGGGGGTGCCAGAGGCCTTCCAGACGAAGATTGTCCGATTGGAAAGAGATCCGCTTCTCCATGCAGTGCCTCAGAAAAAACAGTGGATGAGAACGATATTGGAAAGGGTTGTCAGGAAACGTTGAAGCGTTGGGGCAGCTCATTGTCGATGACATAGATGCAGATCGCCTGGGCGCCGCTCTCGTTATAGCGGTATTTGCGGCTAAGGTTTTCCAGCAGATAGGTGACATCGGCGCGGATCTTTTTGTCGTAGGTCTTGAAATCCTCGCTGCCGTGGTCTTTTATGGCGCGCCGGAAATTTTCGTTGTCGAGGAAGGGGTCCAGAACTTTCTCTTTGAGGTTGTGCACGTAGCGCTCGTGTAGGCCGTCATACAGCTCTGTTGCGGTGAGGGGTTTGTCCTCCACCATGATCTCCTGGGTGAGCGTCTTTGAGGCATACTCCTTCTGGACCCCCTGGCGCAGGTCAATGCGTTCACCGCTGTCGCTCTGGTTACCCAGAATACGTTTTTCGAAACTGGTCAGGTACTCTTCCGTAATCTCCAGACGCTCACCGGTGTAGGTGCAGGTCTCCACGGCGTCCAATTCGAAATTGACGGCAAAGATATAGTTCTGAATCTCTGTGGCGATCTGCTCTTCGTTGTAGTAGTAGAGCGACTCCTTAACCTCCTGGAGGATGGAGTAGTCGTACAATTGCAGCAGGGAGTCCAGAAAGCCGTCGGGAATGCTGGCTTTGAGTTCTTTTTTAGACTGGAAGAATTTACAGAGCATGCTCATGTCGATGTATTTGCCGGTTTTGGCATAAGAGGAATAGAAGTCGTTGAATATCTTAAGGGAGTCGCGCCCGGAGATGCCGTGCTTGCCTTCGGTTTCAGACTCGCTGATGATGCTACGGCGCCGTTTGGCGGTTAGGCGCTTGCGGTCCTCCTCGCTCAGCCAAACGGGGATGTGGCCGGTGTAGATCTCCATTTTGAGCAGCTGCATGTTTTTGTCACAATAGCCGGTGTATTTGTCCGGGTCGCTGATCCACTCGAGGAGAGCCTCGGAGCGGATGTTCATGCGCGAGGCGATGATCACCCGGGCGAAGTTGTGCAGCACGCGTGGCAGAAAGCTGTCTTCGATATGACGGCCGAAGATGTTGCGGTAGATCTCCACTTCGGTCTGCAGATCGAGAACATAGGGGATGTTGATGTAGACGATACGGTCTGAAAATGACTGGAAATTTTGGATATTCTTCTTGTCCTCGGGGTTCATCAGGGCGATGAAGAGCGAATTGACGTTCTCTTCGATATCTTCCACCTTATGAACGCCCTCGCTAATGATATTGTGCAGTTCGATGAGGCGTTCGATGTTGTGGGATTTGATATCCATGAGGGCGTAGATGCCATTGTTGGTCTTGGCATAGCGCGAAAAGAGGTAGTGCACCCGGTTGCTGTCGCGAAAGAGATTGTTGACCCGCCGCTGGAGCATCTCATTGCTCAGGATGGCCTGCTTGGAGGGGCGGTCGCCGGGGTTGAAGACGCTGATGCCGCGCCCCTGGCGGCGGTTGAAATTATAGGGTCGGGCGTATATCATATCCAGCACCTGGCGCGGATCCTTGAGCTGGCGTAGCAAAGAGATGAACAGTGAGCTGCAGATGGTGCAAGGTTTGTCGCGGAAGAGCCACTCATAGGCTTTGTCGGTGAAGAGCGTCCATTTGAACTCGTCGTTGGCGAAGAGATCGTCGAAAAAATCGCGCCGGTAACGTTTGGGGATCATCAGGAGCGGGTTGTCGTGGCTGGGGCAGGGGATCTCGATAAAGCTGTCGCTCGTTGACGGCGGGTTGCTGCGATGTCTCAAGGCCTCGTATTGTTCCTTATCGGGTTCTTTTTGGAGCTGGAGCAATTTTTCCAGGATAGTGACGGTTTCGTTGCTTCGCGCCCCGGTGAGTTGCTCGGGCTGGATGCGCCAGACGGTCTCATAGCGCATGCCCTCGTCGGTCTTGGCGTACTCCTCGAATTTGCGCAGGAGATTATTGAGGAAGGTGCTCTTGCCGCAGCCGTGGGGACCGTCGAAAATATAGATCTTATTCTGTTGGGCCCCCAGACGCAGGGCCTCGACGTGCTTGATCAGGCGGTTGGCAAAGAGGCGGTCGGCGAAGAAGGGGTTGTCCGAGCCCTCAACGAAAAGCTTGCTGCAGTCGTAGTTGACGAAACGGATCGATTCGGGGTCGTCGGGATATTCGTCAACGCCTTCTCCCACGTAAGTCGTAATCAGATCATGGAAGACCTGGAATACGTTGCGGATCATCGTTTCGGGCCGGGTCACCGTCATCTCCAGGAAAGCCGTGAAGGGGATCGGCCTGTGCTGGTCTACGTTGACGATTTGGTGGCTGATATTGTCTAAGGCTTTATCAATGCTTTCCATTGGGTCGCTTCTTCCGTCTTCGGCTTAACGCTTTGTCATCACGCGCGGTTGTATACGGTCCCCACCTCATCAGACGCTTGGCAATCTACAGATTCTCCTTGGACAATTGGCGATCCTTCATGGTGTAGACCACGGGTTGCCACTTGATCTCTTTCTTGCGCGGCTGGTCAGTAGTGGGCGCCGGCAGGCCCGGAATGCTCGGCCGCGTGGGGGCAGCCACGCGGGAGACGACTTCAGTCGTCTCCAGTTTCACCGGGGCGCCCCAGAGGAACTCGATTCCCAGCATGGTGTTGGGGATAAAGTCTTTAAGCAGGGGCTTGCCCTCGAAGTGGTGCTTGAGATAGAGGACGCCATCGGTGCATTTGCTGTGCTCGATCTCGATATGGGGCGGGTGGTAGAGGCTGTCGAGGAGCATCTGGCGGTAGTCGGCCGCTTTGCGACTCTTGACATAGTATTCCCATACCATGCGCTCCTCGTTGAGGCGCTTGCCGGCAACGAAGAGGTCGTTTTTGGTGATGAAGTCCTGGTCCAAAAAGGTGTTGATGAAGGTGAAGTCGCTGAGGTTTTCGCGGATATCGAAGATGAAGGCCTTGCCCTCGTCCATCTTGCGGTCGTACTTTTTGCGCTGGCGGATATCCTGGGTGCGCTGAAAGTCGTAGCTGTATTTGCCCCTGTCACCCACCTCTTCGAGGAAATAAAACATGCGCATTCCCAGGGCGTAGGGGTTGAGTCCCACCCGCGGCATGGCCGTAACGCCGGCGTTGACCCGCGCGAAGTCCACTTCGTGGCCGCTGATGCGGTCATCGTTCAGGAAAAGGGTCTCGTGCCAGTAGCTGGCCCAGCCTTCGTTCATGATTTTGGTGCGGATCTGGGGCTGGAAGAAGAGACCCGTTTTGCGGATCACGTGCAGGATGCTGAGCATCCACTGGTTCTCCTCCTTGGCCAGGAAGGGGGAATTCTCCACGATGAACTGGAACAGATCCAGCTGCGCTTTGGGCTTTTTTTCGATGTATTTGCGGTACATGGCGTTGAATTCCGGGTGGCGGCCATCCACCTCACTGAAGAAGGCGTCCTCGCAGTGCTGTTCGTCGTTCTTTCTGCACGCGTTGAAGCGTTCGATCTCCTTGATGTAGTCGCCGGTTTTTACGCCTTTTATCTGCTGCAGAAAGATATCGAAATAGTAGTCCACCCGTTTGGAGTGGTCGGCCGGGGGGGGCGGGTTGAGGCGCGACAACACGCTGAAGTAGCCCACCAGGTTGTCGATGCCGCGGGCGAACTCGATGACATAGTCTACCCAGCGGCCCTTTTCCGAGCGCAACTTGGCGATGACGCGCTTGTCGCTCAAGGCCTCGCCCGTAAAATCGTAGTCCCAGGTGTGGCGGAAATAGAGGTTGTTCTGAAAAAAATCGATATGGCCGAGAACATGATAGAAGATCATCACGTTCAACCAGTCGGGGTTGTTGTCGTTGTAAAAAGAGATCGCCGGGCGGGTGTTGATCACCGTCTCATAGGGGTTGCTGGGGTAAAGCTCGTATTTGCCCTTGCCCTTCAAGACCTCCACATCGTGGACCCAGTAGTCATAGAGGGTGGGGATCATCACTTTCGGGGAGAGCTCTAGAAGATCGCGATTGGTGACGATATACTCGAGGCTTTCATCCTCGAAACGCAATCCCTGATCCCAGGCGCGCTGCTTGCAGCCTTCCATGATCCGCTTGGTATGTTGATCGATCAAATCCATGGTTGAGGCCTTCTCCAAGGCGAATGTGTCACGTTGTGACGAATGTGTCACGGTGTGACGGTATCACTCGCTGATAAGGTTTCGTATCCCGTCGATGATGCGAGATTCATCGGAATCCTCCTGCATGACGTCCATGCGCAGGGTGGTTCTGGCGCTTTCCAACAGATCTGATTTTTCGATGTAGCGTTCCACCTCCGATTTTGCGGTGCTGGTGCTGCCGTGCTGCACCACGGTGACACCCACCCGGGAGGCGTAGGCCAGGATCTTCTTCAGCTCTGGGATGGCCTCTTTGCCTTCGGTATCCCAGTCGTCTCCATCGGTGCCGTGGAAGACATAAATGTTGTAGTCCTTGGCCAGGGACTCGGCCTCCACGATCTCGTTAACCAGGCGATAGGCAGAGGAGACCTGGGTGCCGCCGGCGACCTTGAGGTTGTAGTAGGCGGCGAAGTCGGGCACCTCCTTGGCACTGGTGTCATGCAGCACGAAGCGGGACTCCACCTGGTTGGCGTACTGATAGCTCAACCAACTATAGATCAGCACATGCTGAGACACCACCAACTCGGTACACTTGCCCGCCATGGAGCCGCTGTAGTCGCGCACGAAGAAGACCATCGCCTGGCTCTCGTAGTCCTTTTCGCGGGAGAGGATGCGGTAGATCTTGTCCTTGGGGGAGATCAGAAACTCGGAGGGATCGACCGTCCGCTTCTGGGGATCGGAGCTGATCTTGCTCAAGGAGATATTGGTCTCCACGATCTTGCGCAAAGTGGCCTTTTTGTCGAGGACCTGGCCGAAGCCTCGGTTTTTATCGGTCAGATCGTAGGTGTAGCGCGTCAGAGAGCGCTTTTTGCCCTTGTCCTTGAGGTTGGGCAACTGGAATTGTTCAGTGAGGATCTTTCCCAGATCGTAGGCCGAGGACTCCATCTCGTGCTCGCCGCCTTGCCCCTGGCCGGGGCCGCCGCCGCCCTCCTGTTCGGGGCGCACGGGCTGTTCGCCGATCACCTCGCCCTCTTCCCCTTGGCCGCTACCACCGGCGCCTTGCTCCTCCTCTTCATCGGAAAAGTTAGGGTCGTGGATGAATTTTTCTTCAGTGGTGCTGGGCACGACAACTACCTTGCCCTTGCCGGTCTTGCCCGGTTTGATCATGCGTCCCAATCGGATTTTACGAGGAAAGCCATCCTTGGCGCGCAGCTTGTCCCGCTCCAATAGTTCGTCGATGGAGCGCAGGCGGTTGGCGTAGGAAGCCTTTGGTTCCTGGTTGTCCTGGATGGCGAGCATGTCGTGGTAGTCGTATAGACCCATATCTGCCATGGCCAGAACCGGATCTATTGTATCTGCAACAGCTTCCGGAGAGGCCGGCCCATGGTCCAGAGGACCCTCAAGCTCCTGGCGCAGGTGGGCTTCGCGTTCGGGGGTGAGCCCCACCTGCCGCAATGCTTCATATTTTTCCTGCAGCTCTTTTTTCATCTAATCCGCCTCACTTTGAATTTGAACCGGCGGTAATAAGCGCCCAATCAGAATAAGGGGGTACTTCTAATTTTCATCCTCTTGGGTACAGAAATACTCGATTGTCTTCTGGGCGCAAGTGCGGCAATAACCAAGCTTGTTAAGCATGGTATCCACCATTCGGTCGTAGAGCTTCTGGTTCTCTTCGTTGGTGCGGTTGGCCAGGGCGCCGATGAGGCTGCCGGCGCCGGCGATGTCCGACTTCAGGCGCACATCGGTGACCGCCTTGACCAACTCCAAGTTATCCATGAAATCGTAGTTGGCATCCACGCTGATCTTCTGCCCATAGATCTTGCGGATGGAGGTTCGGAAGGTCTCGCGCTGCTCCTCGGTCTTGAGCCCCAGACGCTCCTCCACGCTCTTGACATAACGCTTGTCTATCTTCAGGGCGCGTAGCTCATTGGTCTGGGGATCTCTGTATTTCCACATCTTGTCCGGCCCCAGGTTCTCCGCGTCGACGCCGATGATCATGTTGACGTAGTTCATTACATCCTTGCGGATGGCCAGGGGTTCATCCATGTAGGCGTTGAACATCTCGGTCATGATGCGTTCGCGGTAGAGGCCCTTGGCGATCTTGAGGTCTTCCAGATATTTAGTGCGGTCATTGGCCTCGCTAACATAGTCGAGGATGATGCGTTCCAGGGCGGTGTAGATGTCGTAGGCGAACATGCACTGCCCCTCGTTGGTCTCCGAGCTCTCCACCAGTAGTTGGACGGAGCGGCCAAGGTTACGCTGGCCGAGCCCCTTTTGGCCGAAGCGTTTGGTGATATCGGGTTCCTGGTTTAGAGTGTCGATCACCTCGGCCAGGGTTTTTATGCTCTTTTCGCCGGCCACCTCGCCGGCGCTGAGCTTCATGGTTTCGATGGGCGTGAGCTTCTCGCTGGCCGGCAAGCGGCTCAGCACCGCGGCTGCCGAGGCGGCATAATTGAGGTTGGGGTCCTGGTGGAGGGCATCGCGGTTGATGGTGGTGCGCGATTCACTACCGATGGCGTAGGCCGTTAACTGGCTCTGGAGCTTGTAGTTTGTGTTGTGGGAGA
The DNA here is from genome assembly GCA_050291585.1 of Desulfobacteraceae bacterium. Classification (GTDB taxonomy): domain Bacteria; phylum Desulfobacterota; class Desulfobacteria; order Desulfobacterales; family Desulfosarcinaceae; genus JASJCL01. Next base: position 5,879 of record JBNKKA010000030.1, on the reverse strand, counting down.
CGTAGCAGATACGGCAGCGGTCCACGATGGGGGCTTCCTCTTTTTCCGACAGGAAGCGGTTGAACTCCGAGTTGTTGCTGGTGGCCACAATGAGGGTGTCGATGGGCCATTTGTAGCCGTCAATTTCGATGGAGCGGTTCTGGATGACGCCCAGGTAGACCTGCACAAGGTCCTTCTTGTTTTTGTAGATCTCATCTGAGAAGTGGATGCCGCCACCGGCCACGCGTGCCAGGGCGCCGCGGCGCAGGTCGAAACGATAGGGGTTGTTGGTGTCGGTGATGTGCAACAGGCGCTGGATCGATTCCTCCCCCAGGAGATCCACCGCTGAACTGGTGATTTTGTCCTTGGCCGGGTATTTACCAGTGACGGTGCCCAGGCTCTCGGTGAGGGGCACCGGGATGATCTCCACAAACCCCAACGAATCATCGAGCTTACCACCGGTATGGCTGCGGATATCGTTCCAGATGTAACCGCTGCAGGCCCCCAGAGGGCGATAGTCTTCCCAGAAGGTCTCGATCTCCTCGTCGCTGAAACCAAAGGTTTTGGCCAGGTAGGCTTTAGTTTCATCCTGGTCATCGAAGAGATTCATGGCCAGAACCAAGGGGTCCTCATAGGTCTGGGACTCAATGGTTTTAATGCGCCCGTAATCGCCCACCTGGTCGATATTTTTGTAGCGGAAAGTGTACTTGCGGTTGCCGTCACGGGAGAGGAATTGGCGATAGCAGGCACAGAGGAACTCCACGAAGAAGGTCTTGCCGTTGCCCGGCTCCCCCACCAGCACGTAAGCCATCTCCTTGGAGCTGCCGCCTTCGGCGGCGTCCTTGACGTAGGAGACAAAGCTGTTGATCTCATCGTACATGCCGATGACGTGCTTTTTACCTTTCCTGAAAATACTGAAATCATAGGTGGTTTTTCCGTTCACCACCACCTTCTCGATGTCGCTCTCGAGCACCATGCGGGCCACCCCCTGGAAAGCGTTCTCGAAGCGGCGCTCTTGGTTTTTCACGGCGGTGAGGTGGCTGGCCAGATCGGCATTGCTATTGGCTGTCATGTTTTCCCCCACTGTTGAATAAAGTTACCGGGACGCAGTTGATATGGTTTGATCGGTTTCGTGAAAAAGGTGCAGAAACGGGCGTGTCGCCATTTTTTTTGGGGATGGCGGCGGTGGATCCGAGGCGCTTTGGATCCGTTAGGGCACACGGTGGATGGGACTAGGCGATACTCTATGTCGCTTGGCGATGTACATCGCTTAAGCGCTTCCCGGCTGTAAGAACCAAGCGGTGGATGAGATGTGCCGAAGACGAAGTCGTGAAGATCGGGAAGCTACCCAAACACCTCAGTGTTTAGGACCCTTATCGCAGCTCTTTGGTTAACCGGTGCCCGTGCGCCCATGGCGAAAAACAACACCGGATGTCGAGCAGCGAGAAGAGAAACGATTACTTTAAGTATATGTATCCACCTGGAAGGGATCAACTGCAAATTTGGTTCCAGCAAAAAAAGAGGGGCTTGGCTAGTGGGTGGGAGGCATCCAGAAAAGCGCCGAGATTCACTGCCGGTAAGGGGCTACCGGCAATTTCTTTCCTGCTCTGTAAGGACAGGGTAGTCAAAACGGATGCCTCGTCCGACGCCGTCCGCAGTCATTTAATTGGCGCTGACGCCGGTTTATCCGGGGGTTAAGCGTCCTTTTCCGGCAGTCTGGGGCCGTCCGTCGGGAACTGGTCGCCTATTTCTTTGCTGCAGGCCGGAGGCAGTCGAGCACGGCGATGATCTCACGGCCAAAGGCTTCGCACTGCCAGCGGCGGATGTCGGGTACCCGCACCAGGGCGGCGAAATCGGCAGGATTGGAAACCGCAATAGAGGAGATCAGCGCCTTGGTGAGCAGCAGGGCCGGGTCCAGGTCGAGGCGCACGGCCATGTTGTCGCGCCAACCTTTAAGGAGCTTGATGCGTTCCGGTGCCATGCGGGGCATGCGCGGTGGCTTGCGTCGCGGGTAGACCGGCAGCTCTTCATCGGGGACTTCCAGGCCTTTGTTGACCGCGCTCACCAGACCGCGGGCGTACATCTGCTTCTGCTTGGGGCTGATGGCCTTGATTCTATCCAGCGCTTCACTTGTGGTGGGCAGGCCGCCGGCGATTTTCAGCAGCGTGGTGTTGCTGAGGATTTTAAACAAGGGACGGTCCTTGCGTTTGGCGGTTTTCTGGCGATAGGCGAGGAGGTGTTCAAGAACCGCCAGGTTGCGCGGGGAGAGGCGGCCGGCGCCCTTGAAGCGCAGGTAGAGGGGTTGACCGTCATTGTTCGATGAGCGTACCTGGCTGAGCAAGGTGCACTCTTCCAGCACCCACCCCAATCGCTCTTTGGCGATCAGTTCCGCTTCGAGCTGCTCTTTGAGAGGAATCAAGTAGGCCACATCGGCTGCGGCATAGTCCACCATCTCCGTGGGCAAGGGGCGCTGGGACCAGTCCTTTTTCTGGTAGCGTTTGTCCAGTTTGACGGAGAAGCGGCGCTGGAGGACCGCGTCCAGGCCGGTTTCGTGATAGCCCATATACATGCTGGCCAACTGGGTGTCGAAGAGGTTGTGTACCTCAATCTCGAAGTCGCGGAAAAGCGAACGCACATCATAGTCCGCACCGTGGAAAATTTTGCACACGGCGGGGTCCCTGAAAACCGGCTTGAGAACCGAAAGATCCTTGCATTCGATGGGGTCGATGACAACGCTCTGGTCGGCCGTGGCGATCTGGATCAGGCAGACCCGTTCCTGAAAGTGAAACATTGAGTCGGCTTCCAAGTCCACGGCAAGGCAGGGTGAGCCCTTCAGCTGTTTGGCGAATTGTTCCAGATCGGTGCTATTGTCGATGAAGTGGTAATCAGTCGGTGGTGCGAAATCCATAAATTTCCCTTGACCCGTAGCGGTAGTTTGCTTACCTTTCCCTTTTTATATAGGTACGTTGTCCGAGTACAGCGAATCGCCTTTGATAACAACCTTTTTTTGCCTTGGGGACAGATACCAAATGGTTACCATTACCCTACCCGACGGTAGTCGCCGCGAGTTTGAAACGCCCCCCACGGGCCTCGATGTGGCTCGCTCCATTTCAGAGGGCTTTGCCCGCAACTGCGTCGTCATGGAGATTGACGACGTCAAGCTGGATCTGACTACCACCATCGCAACGGATGCCGGCGTCCGTTTCCTGACCACAAAAGACCCCGAGGCCCTTGAGGTGATGCGCCACAGCGCCGCCCACGTCATGGCCCAGGCGATTATGCACCTCTACCCCGACGCCCAGCTCACCATCGGACCCGTGGTGGAGGACGGTTTTTACTACGATATCGACATGCCACCCGTTTCTGAGGAGGATTTCGCTAAGATCGAAGCGGAGATGAAAAAGATCGTCAAAGCCAAGCTGCCGCTGGTGCGCGAGACAATCGCCAAGGATGAAGCCCTGGCATTTTACAAAGACGAGGTCTACAAAACCGAGATGATCACCGATCTCGAGGACGGCACCATCTCTTTCTACAAACAAGGGGATTTCACCGACCTGTGCCGGGGCCCGCATGTGCCCCATACGGGCTATATCAAGTCCTTCAAACTGATGAAGGTTTCGGGCGCCTACTGGCGCGCCGACCAGTCCAAGGCTCAGCTGCAGCGCATCTACGGCACCGCTTTCTTCGATAAAAAAGAACTCAAGGCCCATGTGGCCCTCATCGAGGAGGCCAAGAAGCGCAACCACCGCCGGGTGGGTACCCAGATGGACCTATTCAGCTTCCATGACGAGGCCCCCGGTATGCCCTTCTTCCACGCCAAAGGAATGGCCATCTGGAACGAGCTTCTGGCCTATTGGCGCGAGGCCCATACCTGCGCCGGCTACGTGGAGACCAAGACCCCCATCATCCTCAACCGCGGCCTCTGGGAGCAGAGCGGCCACTGGGACAACTACCGCGAGAACATGTACACCTCGGTCATCGATGACCAGGACGTGGCCATCAAACCCATGAACTGCCCCGGGGGCATGCTGCTCTTCAAAAACCGGCCCCACTCCTACCGCGAGCTGCCCATCCGTGCCGGCGAGGTGGGGCTGGTGCATCGCCACGAGCTCTCCGGGGTGCTTTCGGGACTATTCCGCGTGCGTGCCTTTCACCAGGACGATGCCCACATCTTCATGACCCCCGAGCAGATCCAGGATGAGATCTTAGGCGTCCTCAGGCTGGTGGATGAGATGTACTCCACCTTCGGCCTGGGCTTCAACCTGGAGTTGAGCACCCGTCCCGAGAAATCCATCGGCAGCGACGACCAGTGGCAGATGGCTACCGACGGGCTTGAGAACGCCCTCAAGGCCTATGGCGCGCCCTATGTGATCAACGAAGGGGACGGCGCCTTCTACGGCCCCAAGATCGATATCCACATCAAGGACGCCCTGGGGCGCACCTGGCAGTGCGGCACCGTTCAACTGGACATGAGCCTGCCCGAGCGCTTCGACTTGAGCTACATCGGCAAGGACAACGAGCGCCACCGGCCCATCATGATCCACCGGGTGATCTACGGCAGCATAGAGCGCTTCCTGGGGATCCTCATCGAGCACTTCGCCGGCAAGTTTCCCCTCTGGCTGGCCCCGGTGCAGGCCGTGGCCCTACCCATCAACGACGACCTGGTGCCCTTTGCCGAATCCGTCCGCGATCAACTGGCCGCCGTGGGCCTGCGGGTGGAGGTGGACGACCGCTCCGAGAGCCTCAAAAAGAAGATCCGCGAGGCCCAACTGGCCAAGACGCCCCTGATCCTCACCTGCGGGGCCAAGGAGAAAGACAGCGGAGCCCTCTCGGTACGTACCCTGGATGGTCAGGTGCACTTCGGTATCCCCATGGAGACCTTCAAAGATACCGTCCTCACCAATGTGCGCCATCGCAGTCTGGAGGTGCCCAAGTTCGGCGAGTGATCCGAGCACCCGGCGCCCCATGTTGGTCCGACAGAGATTCAATAAGCTAGCCAATAACCCGGCCGCCAGCAGCCCCGCCATTGCATGGCTGCTGGTGGTCTTTTATTGTCTAATCATCTTTCTCCAGTCCGCCTTCCCCACCCCCGGCGATCTGCCCGGTATCCCGGGAATTGACAAGCTGATCCACCTGCTGATCTACCTCCTCCTGGGCCTGCTCTTCGCCCGCGCCTATGGCTTGAGCCTTCCCAAACCCACCGCCCGCTCCCTGTTCCTGCTCGCCTGGTTCTCGGCCATCCTCTACGGCGCCAGCGACGAGGTCCACCAGAGTTTCGTGGCCGCCCGCAGCGCCGATGTGGTCGACTGGTTGGCCGACACCGCCGGCGGCGGGCTTGGCGCCGCCCTGCACCTGTATTTGAGGGGAGGATGGCGCCGGAACGCCTGAGCGCGCTGCCCGCCGGTACGCCCCTCAGCGCACCCAGCCCCAGGCGGTCGGATAGCGTCGACCACCACAAAGTTGTCTTGTATTTTTCATTGAATAACGGATGATTGCAAAAGGATCGCAGATGGCCTAAGCTTTTTCCCGGCATCAAACGCCTCTGCACAGGTGGGTTCAGATCGAGGCGTTGCGGCGTGTCGGGTTCAACGATCGGCCGGGCTGATCACCCCGCGCCCGCCACGATTCAGAACATGGGTGTAGATCATGGTTGTGGAAACATCCTTATGACCCAACTAATCTCACCAATCTCCCCCAGCTCCATTTTCAGAACTTCACGATACAGGAAAACAATTGCGCATAGCGCTTGATTTTGCGTAGAGCTGGCTACCTTGCGACGAACCGCCAAATCTGTGAGAAAAGCGGCGATTTGTGGCTCTCCCAAATATTTTGGATGTTGCTTGTCATGAAAGCGGATGAATCGACGAATCCAGTCGACATAGGTTTGTTCGGTCCGGATA
>JBNKKA010000029.1:0-31831 GCA_050291585.1 Desulfobacteraceae bacterium | reverse complement strand
CATCATGCGGTCGGGTGAAAGAATTTTGCCGAAGCTCTGGGCGGCATCGGGTCCGCCGAACTTGGTGATGACGATCTTGATCAGGGCGGCGATGAGCACCAGGGCCATGACCACGGCCAGGGTGTAGTCGATGCGGTTTTCCCTGTACTTGTAGCTCACCACGATACAGGTGGCCAGGCCCAGGATGGCAGAGTAGCCCGGGGAGTAACCAGTGAGCATGAAGATGGTGATGATGATCAGGGGCAGGGTGTAAAACCACTCCTTTTTAAGAATCTCCATGGCGCTATGTTCGGATCGCTCCCCCACGATGTTGTACTTCTTGGCTTCGTAGTGCACCATGACGAAGACGCTGAAAAAGTACATGAAGGCCGGAAACAGCCCCACCAGCATGATGTACTTATAGGGCACACCGGTGAGCTCGGCCATGATGAAGCCGCCGGCGCCCATGATGGGGGGCATGAACATGCCGCCGATGGAGGCCGCCGGCTCGATGCCGCCGGCGATGTGGGGTCTAAAGCCGGCCTTCTTCATCATGGGGATGGTGCAGGTCCCGGTGGAGACGGTGTTGGCGATGGCCGAACCGGAGATGGAGCCGAAGAGACCGCTGGCGATGACCGAGACCTTGGCCGGTCCGCCGATCCGGTGACCCACGGCGGCCAGGGGCCAGTCGATGAAAAATTTCTGGGCCCCGCTCTTCTCCAGAAATGCCCCGAAGAGGACGAAGAGGATCACGTAGGTGGCCAGCACGTTGGCCATGATGCCGAAGACCCCGTCGCTCATGTAGTAGATGGTGGTGCACAGGTTGGGGAAGGTGTCCCCGGGGTGGGCGAACAGGTCGGGGGCGTAGGGACCGAAGACCCCGTAGAGCAGCATGACCGTGCCGATGATCACAAAGGCGTTGCCCACCACCCGGCGGGCCAGCTCGATACCGATGAGGACCCCCACCACGGCAACGGTCCTGTCCATGGCATTCTCGGCCCCGGTGCGGTAGTTGATCGCCTCGAAATTAAGGATCCAGTAGCCAATGCAGACGATGGATAGCGTTATGAGTAGATAATCCACCACCCGCATGAACTTGGATTTGGACTTATAAAGCAGGAAGACCAGTACATAGGTGATCAGGACGTAGATCCCCCGATGGTACTGGGTGGCAGCGGGCTGCACCACGGCCGCGTATGAGTAAAACAGGACCAGGAAGACGGAACAGCTGTCAAATATCTTTTTCTCAATTTCTGTCAGTCGCTTATACACGTTTCTACCCGCTCATCTGCTTCAATACTTCGCGTTATTAAGGAAGGACCGGGGGCGGCGGCGTACTCAACCACATCCGCCCCCGGCATTCTTAGCTGAACTCAGGTCTGTATACAGCGCCGTACACGCACGTGAGACCTTATTTCAGCACGCCTTTCTCTTTCCAGAACTTTTCCGCACCGGGATGCAGGGGGGTCACAATCCCCTTGATACCATCTTCGACGCTCATGGCCTTGGCGGTCTTTTTCACGTTGACCATGTGGGCCAGCCCCTCGGGGGTGTAGATCTTGGAGAGCAGAGTGTAGACCACTTCCGGCGGGACCTTGCTGTTGGCCACCCAGAGGGCGGAGTCCTGAAAGGAGGGGATGTCCTTATCGACGCCCTTGTAAGTTCCCGCGGGGACGGCCAGTTTGGCGAAGTAGGGGTATTTTTCATAGAAACCGGAAGCGGCCGCATCGGCATCCAGGTCGACCATCTCGATGTCGTTCTGCTGGGCGGCCATGATGACGGCGCCAGAGGGGAAGGCCGTAAAGAGCCAGAAGGCATCCAGTTGGTTGTTGCCAAAGGCGGCGGCGGCGTCATTGTACCCCATGGCGTTGCGCTCGATTTTGTCCCAGATCCCCAAATGGCTGAAAAACAGCTCGCAGTTGGCGAAAGCGCCACTACCAGCGTTGCCCACGCCTACCTTTTTGCCCACCAGGTCCTTGGTACTCTTGATGCCGGAGCCTTTTTTGGTGACCAGTTGGGCCGGGGCGCCGTAGAAGTAGGACACGGCCAGCACGTTTTCATATTTCTTGGTGTCGTTTTTCATCCGTCCGTTACGTCCCAGGTAAACGTGGCCGGAATAGACCACGCCCATGGCGTATTGGCCGGAGTCGGTTTTACGCATGTTTTCCACACTACCGCCGGACGCACCGGCCAGAACGCGAAACTCTTTGATATCCTTTACGGGGGGATAGGTGGCGATGCCACCGGCCATGAACTGAAAGGTACCACCGGCCGGTCCGCCGCCGAATTTGTAGATCGCTCTGGCGGCATCGGCGTTTCCGGAAAAAGTAAAAACCACAGCCATAACCGCACACAGGCCAACCAGGGACATGAAGAATTTACTGCGCATACTCGCCTCCTCTTTCGATTTTAAGTGTAAGTCGTTCTCCCAGCCGTTGAACAAGCTCCTGAGGGATCTGTCGAATCATCCCTGCGCGCCCATTTGATGGCGTTTCCAAGCTGGAGCTTGTACATCGATTTTGAATCTACCAGCCCGAAGGTGCAGAAACAATTCGTACATTTCTGATTCTGTTGTAAGAATATTTCTTACACTTCAAAGGCTTTAGGAGTGGGATCACCCAAAATAGGCATTCCTTCTATATGCATATGGTGTCTTAAGCTAGGGGGCCAGAGATACGCTTAGGGTTCGACTAAATGGTTCTGGATGGCAAAGCGCGATATCTCCGCGTTGTTACGCAAGCGGAGTTTCTTCAGGAGTCGGAAGCGGTAGGTGTCCACGGTTTTTATGCTGATGTTGTAGGCCGAGGCGATTTCGCGGTTGGTCTGCCCCAGGGCCAGTTGGCGTAGCACCTGGAGCTCACGTGTGGAAAGGCTGTCCAGGGGGGATTGGTCTTTTTGACCCTTGGCCACGCGCAGGGCGAGGGTTTCGGTGGCGCTCTCGCTGAGAAAACGGGCGCCGGCGTAGACCTTACGGATGGCGATGACCAATTGCTCCGGAGCCGACTGCTTGGTCAGGTAGCCCATGGCGCCGGCCTCGATGGCCCGCACCACGTACTGCTCCTCGTCGTGCATGGTGAGGATGATGATGGGCAGATCGGGGAATTCGTTCTGCAACCGGCTGATCACCTCGAGACCGTCCATCTGGGGCATTGAGATGTCTATGATGGCCACATCCGGTTGCCGGGCCCTCACCATACGGATCGCCTCGCGGCCGTCTGCAGCCTCGTCCACCACTGTCATGTCGCCACTCTCTTCCACTATGCGCCGCAGACCGGCACGAACCATACTGTGGTCATCAGCTAGCAATACCTTGATCATGGCATTCTCCCTATTGGGGGGACGGTCAACACCACCCGCGTGCCCCTCCCCGGCAGTGAGAGCACCGTCAGGTCGGCACCGATCAGGGCAGCCCGTTCACGCATGCCGGCCACCCCCAGGCCGGGAACTTTGTCCAGGCCCTCGGCATCGAAGCCGCAGCCATTGTCGGCCACCGTCACCAACAGCTCGGCATCCTCCCCCGTGAGCCTCACCGTCGCCGTACTGGCCCCGGCATGCCGGGCCACGTTGGTGAGAGCCTCCTGGACAATGCGGTAGGCGGCGGTGGCCACCGTATCGGGCAGCTGGCCGATGGGTGTCTGCTTGAACACACAGGCGATACCGGTGCGCCGCTCAAAATCGGCCGTGTACCACTCCAGAGCGTCCACCAACCCCAAATGGTCGAGCACCCCGGGGCGCAGCCGAATGGCCAGGCCGCGCACCTCCTCGATGGTCTGATCGATGAGGTCGCGCATACTGCGGGCCCGTTCGGCGACCGGTTCATCGGTTGCAGAGATACGCTTTTGGAGCCAGACGGCGTCCATGCGCAAAACGGTGAGCACCTGGCCGAGTTCATCATGGAGCTCACGGGCAAGGGCGGCGCGCTCTTTCTCCTGATTGGCCATTATACTGCCCGAGAGACGGCGCAGCTGGTCCTGAGCCGTTTTCATGACCGTGATGTCCGAGGCGATCCCACACAGGCCGCTCACCGCCCCATGGCGATTATAGATGGGAAATTTGACGCTCAGATAGGTGTGCTCCCCGTCGACCAGGGTAATATGCTCCTCCACCTGATAGGTGGTCTTGGTGGTGAGGACGTGTCGGTCGTTGCGTTCGAATTGGACAGCCACCTCGGCTGGCAGGATCTCGTGATCCGACTTTCCACGCACCGCCTCGTTGCGCACCCCAAAGAGCTGCTCAAAGCGGTAGTTGACCAGACGATATCGGCCCTGATGGTCCTTCATATAGATCACCGATGGTGTGTAGCGCAGAATACCGCTGATTTCACGGGTGCGGTGGCGCACCTGGCGTTCCAGATCGCGAGAGTAAGTGGAGAGCGCCTCTTTGGCCTGGCGCAGGGCAGCCTCGGCCTGCTTCTGACGCGTCACATCCATGGAAACCGCCAGGGAACGCATGGGCCGGCCGTCATCACCCACATCGCTGATGGCCGATAGGAGGACGTCCATCAGGCTGCCATCTTTTTTAACCAACTGGTAGGGAACATCCTTACAGGAACCGCGTGTGAAAAAATTGGGCATCACCTCGTTTTCAGCCCGGTGACAGGATTCCTTTGTCATAAAATCGGTAAGCGGCCGTCCGATAACCTCCTTGCGGGAGTACCCCAGGGCCTGGGCCCAGTGGTTGGAGACACTCACCAGGCGAAACTCCTGGTTGACCGAATGGAGCATGGCGGGGGTGTTTTCATAAAGGGAGCGGTAGCGCTCTTCGCTGGCGCGCAGGGCGCGCTGAGCCTCCTTGCGCTGCAGGATCTCACCGCTGGCTTTGAGGGAGAGCAGATAGACCCCACCGCCCACCAGCAGACAAAACACCAGCACCACGGGCCCGAGGATGCGCGTCAAAGGACCCGAAACTGCCTGCGAGATCTCTTTGACGCGCCGCAGGTGGATCACCTTCCAGCCGGGGTAGTTATCGACCTCTATTTCGTGGCGCTGGTAGATCTCACCGTTCCGGTCCACCGAGCGCTCCTCCCCATCGCGCGTCATTCCCACCCACTGCCAGGGGCCGATGCCGAACTGACGTGAATTTTTAACTTCGGCAATGGTGGCCGGGGGTACCCGCCAAAGGAGCTTGTAACGCCAATCTACTATATTGCTGATAAAAATCACGCCGTTTGGGTCGGTCACCACGACGATGCGCTCCTCGGCCGGAGGCAGCTCCTTTTCCACAAAAAAAATGGAGGCCTTAATCACCACGATCCCCGAAGGCACATCCAAGTTATTGATGTATACCGGGTAACTAGAATAGGCCCCACGCAGATTGGAGGTGGTCCCCAGAGCCAGGTAGCTGGCCGGCAGCCCCTGGATGGCCTGCTGGTAGTAGGGCCGGAAGCTGAAATTTTTGCCCATGAAGCTGTCCGGCTCGTTACGATTGCTGGTGGCGATGGTGAAGCCGTTGACGTCCATGAGGTAGCAGACGTCCACCGCCAGGGTGGTTTTGAAATGGTCCAAAATGGCGTGCACCGCCACCAGATTTTCAACCTGGGGATCGTCGAGATAGTCCCGCACTGCCTCCATGCCGGCCAGCACCCTTACCGGACGCAGATTTTCGGAGAGATAGGCCGAGAGGTTCTTGGCAATGGTTTCCACCTGCCGTAGACCCTCCCGGCGGGCCTCTTCGAGGGCATACAGGCGCAGCTTGGCGTACACCAAATAACCGGCGGTGCAAGCGCTCACCACGGCGATGATCGAGATGATTCTTAGGATGGCGCGTAGTTTCATAGAGAAACTTACATATCAGATTTAAAAAACTCACCCGGCTCAGTAATGGCGTCAGGCGCTTTTGTGAACTCAGTGGGCACAGTGCCCTCTTTGAAGCATTCGAAGCGCGTCTCAGTGGACTCGGGGATAGGCAAAAGGCCGGTCTGGGCATCGATTTTGGCGAAGACTACCCCTTCGGGCACCTGAAACACCCGCTCGGGTTTGCCCTTGAGGATCTCCTGCATGAACCCCAACCAGATGGGGCTGGCGGCCCGGCCGCCGCCTTCGCCACGGCCCAGGTTGCGCTCCTTGTCGTAGCCCACCCACACCCCGGTCACATAGCGGGGTGTGAAGCCCACATACCAGGCGTCGTAGACGTTGTTCGTGGTGCCGGTCTTGCCCGCTGAGGGGCGCCCCAGGGCCTTGATACGCCTGGCCGTACCGGTCTGGACCACCTCCTCCATCATGTTAGTCATGACGTAGGCCGTGCTCTTGTCGATCACCTGCTCGCGCTTGGGGTTCATCTCTTCCAGGACGGTGCCGTAGCGGTCCTCGATCTTGGTGATAAAGGTGGGTTCCACGCGATAACCCAGGTTGGCGAATACCGAGTAGGCCTGGACGGCCTCCAGAAGCGAGATCCCCGAAGAGCCCAGAGCCAGGCTTAGGTTGTCGCTCAGGGGGCTGGTGATTCCCAGCTTGCGGGCGTAGTCGATGACATAGTCGATGCCGATATCCTGCATCACCTTGATGGTGACCACGTTGCGCGACTTGGCCAAGGCCTTTCTCAGCAGGGTGGGGCCGTAAAACTTTTTGCCGTAGTTCTTGGGCTTCCAGGTGAAGTCGGTCTGTTCATCCTTGAAGACGATGGGCGAATCGATAATTTCCGTGGCCGGTGTGTAGCCCTTGTCCAGGGCGGCGGCGTAGATAATGGGCTTGAAGGCTGAACCGGGCTGGCGACGCGACTGGGTGGCCCGGTTGAACTGGCTCTGTTTGAAATCCTGCCCCCCCACCATGGCCTTGACCAGGCCGGTGCCCGCCTCCAGGCAGAGGAGGGCGGCCTCGGCCGCGGGGGGTTGTTCGAGGGTCAGGGGCCAGGGCTGATCCGGGCCTTCGGGAGCCTCCTTGAGGCCCACGGTGACCACATCGCCCACCGCCAGCACGGCAGAGAGCTTTTTGACTTTGGCCTGCCAATAGCCCACGTCAGGATTGGGTTTACGCGCCCAGCGCACCTCCTCCAGGGGGAGTTGGCCTTTGGCGCCCCCTAGACGCAGGGTTGCCAATGCCTTCTTATCGTCCACATCCACCACCACGGCCTGGACCTGGGTGCCAGCCGCCAGGGGCGTCTCCTCACGCTGGGCATAAAGATCGGCCACGAATGCTTCGATCTCGGCCGGGGCCAGTTGCTTGATGGGCCCGCGGTAGCCCTGGCGGCGGTCCAGGTCGCGCAGTCCCGCGGTGATCTGGCGGCGGGCGGCTTTCTGCATCTCGATATTCACCGCCGTGTAGATCCGCAATCCTCCGGTGTAAAGGGCGTCGGCGCCATACTTCTGCTCCACGTAGCGGCGCACATGCTCAGTGTAAATGGGCACCGCTTCCATGTACCAGTTTCGGCGCGGTTTGATGTCCAGGTCGATCTGCATGGCCATCGACGCTTCAGCCTCGGTCACAAAACCCTCGGCCGCCATTCGCTTCAGGACGTATATCTGGCGCTGCTTAGCGCGCTCTGGGAAGTGAAAGGGCGAATAGCGGCTCGGGGCTTGGGGCAGCCCGGCCAGAATACCGCATTCGGCCAGGTTGAGGTCCTCCACATGCTTGCCGAAATAGTTCTCCGCGGCGGCCTCCACACCATAGGCACCATGACCCAGATAGATCTCATTGAGATAGAGATAAAGGATCTCGTCCTTGGTGAAGACCTTGTCGATACGGTAGGCCAGGATGGCCTCTTTGATCTTACGCTCGTAACTGCGCTCCGGGGTCAGCAGGAAGGATTTCGTCACCTGTTGGGTGATGGTGCTGCCCCCCTGGACGATGCCACCGGCCTCCAGGTTCTTGAAAAAGGCCCGTACGATACTCACCAGGTCGATGCCGCTATGCTTGTAAAAACGGGCATCCTCTGCGGCGATAAAGGCTTGCTTGAGCTGCTCGGGAATCTTCTCCAAGGGGACAACGATGCGCCGCTCTTTGTAGAACTCACCGATCTTGGTGTTGTCGTCGGCATAGACGGTGGTCACCGTGGCGGGATGATAGTCCCTCAATGATGTGATGCGGGGCAAATCGCGACTATAATGGAAGTAGCCGCCCAGGGCGGCGCCCAGAGCGAGCAGGAGACCGAAAAGCGCCACAAGCGTCAGCCATTTGAGCCAGCGCCAGGGGCCTCGTCCAGACTTACGCGCCCGTCTTTGGAGTATTTTATCCTTGGTATCATCCTTGGTCATGGGGTGGTTCTCCTAATTCGCAGACCGGGTCGGCTCGCGGGGCATCAAACATCAGATACCCTGAAGTTTCTTTATCCATGCTTCGCTTATCCATACTAGTTGCCATAAACTTTAGAAATTAGCAAAATAGTGGTGCCCGAGCAAGCTTCTGGACACACCCAGACACTCAAAAACAATTTGACATAATTCCAAATTCCCAATAAATCCTCCCCTTGCGACAACGGTTTAACCCCTATGATGAAGGTACCAAATGATAGCATTAAATTTCGGCAAAACCGGCGGCCTGCTGCCCGCCATCGCCCAAGACTACGAAACCGGCGAAGTGCTCATGCTGGCCTACATGAACGCCGAGGCATGGCAGAAAACTCAAGAAACCGGCATGGCCACCTACTACAGCCGCAGCCGCGACACCCTCTGGGTTAAAGGGCTGACTTCCGGCAACGTCCAGAAGGTCAAGGAGATCCGCATCGACTGCGACAAGGACACCGTCCTGCTCAAGGTCGAACAGGTGGGCGACGCGGCCTGCCATACGGGCCACCGCAGCTGCTTCCATCTACGGGTGGCAGGCGATGCCCTGGTGGTGGAGGGCGAGCCCCTCTTCGATCCCAAGGAGGTATACAAGTCATGACCCAGCCCCTCAAACTCGGCATCCCCAAAGGCAGCCTGCAAGCGGCCACTATCGCCCTCTTCAAACGCTCGGGCTGGAAAATCGACGTCAACGGACGCAGCTATTTTCCCGAGATCAACGACGAAAGCATCGAGTGCGCCATCTGCCGCGCCCAGGAGATGTCGCTCTACGTGGAGAACGGCACCCTGGAGGCCGGTCTCACCGGCAAAGACTGGATCGCCGAGAACAACTCGGATGTCCACGTGGTCAGCGATCTGGTCTACTCCAAGGTCAGCGCCCGCCCGGCGCGCTGGATCCTGGCGGTGCCCTATGATTCCGACATAAAGACCCTCGCAGACTTGGGCGGCAAAAAGATCTCCACCGAACTGGTGCAGTTCACCAAACGCTATTTCGCCGAGCGCAAGATCGATGTCCAGGTGGAGTTCTCCTGGGGGGCCACCGAGGCCAAGGTGGTCTCCGGTCTGGCCGACGCCGTGGTGGAGGTCACCGAGACGGGCTCCACCATCAAGGCCCACGGCCTGCGCATCATCCATGAGCTCATGCAGACCAACACCCAGCTCATCGCCAACCACACCGCCTGGCAGGACCCCGCCAAGCGGGCCAAGATCGAACAGATCGCCCTCCTGCTCAAGGGCGCCCTCTTGGGCGAAAAGCTGGTGGGCATCAAAATGAACGTCCCCAAGGAGCGCCTCGAGGCCGTGGTCGCCCTGCTGCCCAGCCTCAACGCCCCCACCGTGGCCCACCTCTACCAGTCCGAGTGGCTCTCTGTTGAAACCGTGGTGGACACCAGCGTGGTGCGCGACCTGATCCCCGAACTGCTCGGCGCCGGGGCGGAGGGGATAATTGAGTATCCGCTCAACAAAGTCGTATAAATTAAAGAGGTTCGCCAGTTAGCCGGTAAGTCAGCAAAGGAGATGAAACATGGTCTCGAAACGCACCCGCGAAATGACCTCGTTCATCGTCATGGATGTCCTCGAACGCGCCTGTGATATGGAATGCGAGGGCAAGCACATCATCCACCTAGAGGTGGGCGAACCGGACTTCGACACCCCCTCCTGCGTCAAGGAAGCCGCCTGCCGGGCAATGAACGAAGGCTTCACCCACTACACCCACAGCCTGGGGATGCTGGAGCTGCGCGAGGCGATCTGCGTCTATTACAACAACACCTACGGCGTCAGCGTGGATCCCGATCAGGTCATCGTCACATCGGGCAGCTCGCCGGCCATCTTCATGACCTTCGCCGCCCTCCTGGACCCCGGGGATCAGGTGATCATCTCCGACCCCCACTACGCCTGCTACCCCAACTTCATCAACTTCGTGGACGGCGAGACCGTCACCGTGCCGGTGTATGAGGAGGACGGCTTTCAATACCGTCCCGAGGCGATCGAGGCCAAACTGACCAAGCGCACCAAGGCGATCTTCATCAACTCGCCCTCAAACCCCACCGGCAACCTGCTCTCCCCCGAACGCATGCAGGCCATCGCCGCCATGGAGCCCTACGTGGTCTCGGACGAGATCTACCATGGCCTGGTCTACGACGAGGGTGGGGACCACTCCATCCTCGAGTACACCGACAAGGCCTTCGTCCTCAACGGCTTCTCCAAGCAGTTCGCCATGACGGGCATGCGCCTGGGCTACGTCATCGCCCCCAAGGCGTTCATCCGCCCCATGCAGAAGGTTCAGCAGAACTTCTTCATTTCGGCCAACGCCATGGTGCAGAAAGCCGGCATCGCCGCCCTGAACCACGCCCGGGCCGATGTGGTGGCCATGCGCCAGCGCTACGACAAGCGCCGCCGCTACATGATCGACCGCCTGCGCGCCATGGGGCTGGGCATCACCGTGGAGCCCACGGGTGCCTTCTACGTCTTCGCCAACGCCAAGCACATCTCGGGCGACTCCTACAAGCTGGCCTTCGACATCCTGGAGAAGGCCTGCGTGGGCGTCACGCCGGGGATCGACTTCGGCCAGGGCGGCGAGGGCTACCTGCGCTTCTCCTACGCCAACTCCCTGGCCAACATCGAGGAGGGGATGAACCGTTTGGAACGCTATTTTAACGAAGGGCGTTAACAATCACCCGTCGGCAAAACCTGAACCCCAACAGACTAAGTATTGGCTCTCGTGATCATGTCGAATTGTAGACAATGCGATAGAATGTGATTCCGTGGCTACCAACGACGATACGGAGCCGTTGTCGAACCTGATCGACCCCATCGAGCGACACTGGCCCATCGGAACGATTGTGAAGATTCGGCGCATCAAACGGGGCCTGGTCAACCAGACCTTCCGGATCGACACTAGCGACCGACAACGCCATATCCTGCGCCTCTACCACCCTGAAATTACTACGGACCGAATCCAGAAAGAGCATGAACTTCTCCTCAGGCTGGACCGGGTTGGTTTTGCCTTGTCCCCCCGCTTGATTCTTCCGGACACAGGGGAAACATGGAAGACCCTAACCACACCCCACAGCGGCCATCACCACATGGCTCTGATGACCTGTCTTCCCGGTGAAGATCGCTTCCGCTGGGATGCGCCGCCCTTGCGCCCGTCTGCAGCCGCTGCATTGGGAGATGCCCTGGCCCGATATCACTTAGCCGTCTGGGGCTGGCCGCCCAACAACAGCGATCCCAGGGCCAATGAAACCCGGGTCTTCCAGCGCCTGGCCAAAAGCCTGGGAGACGACCCACTGGCGATGGCCGCTCTGGCGCCTCTGGCACCCGCTATGGCAGCCACGGATCGACGGGAATGGCCCTCTTTAATCGTCCATGGCGACTATCATGCCGCCAATGTACGCTGGAGCGCAGACCACATTTGCGGCATCTTCGACTTCGAATATGCCGACCTCAACTGGCGGCTTTACGACGTGGGCATGGCCGGCGCCTACCTGGCCACCGACTGGGGGCCCTCGGACGAAGGGGCGCTGCGGTGCAACCTGTTGCAGACTTTTCTCCATGGCTACGAAGCCACCCTCGCCATCGGGAGCCCCCTGCCGCCGCTCCTGACCGGGGAGAAAGCCGCCCTGCCCCGCTACCTGGCGCTGACCCACCTGCTTACCCTCGAATGGGCCTTGACTCCCGGCACCCGCAAGCATCTGGGCGCCACCATCGCCCAGCGCTATGCCCGGCACGCCCGCACCGCCCTCGCCTGGCTGGGACAGAATGACGTCTCGTCGATCAACCAATGCAAACAGAGTTGAGCACGACCCCTTGCTTCTGCGGCGAAGTGGGATATATATAGGTTCGCCAGCCTGCCGGTTAACCAGTAGTGGGCTGGTGTCTATTGTGTTTCTGGTGCCGAGACCGTAAAATTCATTGCGGTTAACGGCTAGAATCGACAGAATACCAATACCGGCGAGCTGCCCAACCGGTTCAGTGGCACTCTAAATTGAGTGAATAGATGACCCGACTCGCCAGTCGGGTCGAAGTTTAACAGCGACAATAATGATCATCAAATCCGCCGACTTCATCACCAGCGCTGTCAAACCCGACCAGTACCCGGAGGCCGAGGGGCCGGAGATCGCCTTCGCCGGCCGCTCCAACGTGGGGAAATCCTCGCTGATCAACTGCCTGGTCAACCGCAAACGCCTGGTCAAGACCAGCCGCACGCCGGGTCGCACCCAGCTGATCAACTTTTTCAGCATCAACGCGAGCTTCAACCTGGTGGACCTGCCCGGCTACGGCTACGCCAAGGTGCCTGAAAAGATCCGGCGCGAATGGGGCCCCATGGTGGAGCGCTACCTGAGCAGCCGAGAGACCCTCAAAGGCGTCATCCTGCTCATGGATATCCGCCGCACCCCCGGGGAGGAGGAGAACAACCTTTTGGACTGGCTCCTCGAAAACGGGATCCCCTGCCTGCCAATACTCACCAAGGCGGACAAGCTGTCAAAAACCAAACAGAAAAAACAGACCCAGGCCATCGCCCAGCATCTCGGCCTCGAGGCGGCGGCCCTGACCCTCTTTTCCGCCAAGACCCGGCTGGGCAAAGACAAGGTCTGGGCAGCCATCAATGAGCTGGTGCAGCCGGATACAGCGGCTGACGATAAGGCCAACCTGACGCCACCTGTCGTGGAGGACGCACAATGAACGCCGACCATCGTTCCACCGAAGGGCCCAGGTTCCGCTCGGGTTTCGTGGCCATCCTGGGCGCCCCCAACGCGGGCAAATCCACCCTCCTCAACGCCGTCCTGGGGGAGAAAATCTCCATCACCAGTAAAAAACCCCAGACCACCCGCAACCGCATCCTGGGGATATGCAACCGCCCCCAGGCCCAGATGGTCTTCCTGGACACTCCGGGGGTCCACCGGGCCAAGCAGCCCCTCAACGTCCGCATCGTTGAGGTGGCCCTCGCGGTGATCGGAGATGTGGACCTGGTGCTCCTCATGGCCGACGCCAGCGCCCCCGACACCGATGCCGAAGCCATGTTGCTCAACAAACTGGCGGCGGTTAAAAAACCCGTCGTCCTGGCCCTCAACAAGATCGACCTGATCCCCAAGGGCGATCTGCTGCCCATTATCCACCGCTGGTCGGAGCGCTTCGCCTTCAAGGAGATCGTGCCCATCTCGGCCAAGCACAAAACCCAGATGGAAAAACTCCTCGACACCATGGAAAAGACCCTGCCCATGGGCCATCCCTTCTACGGCCCCGAAGAACTCACCGACATGCCCGAGCGCTTCATCGTCGGGGAGATGGTGCGCGAGAAGGCCTTTCGCCTCACGGGCCAGGAGATTCCCTACGCCACCGCCGTCACCGTGGACAGCTTCAAGGAGGAGAACGGGGGCAAGCTGGTGCGCATCCACGCCACCTTGCACGTGGAGCGCGACTCTCAAAAAGGAATTCTCATCGGCAAGGGAGGCGCCAAGCTGGGCCAGATCGGCGAGGCCGCCCGCAAAGAGATCGAGCGCATGCTGGGTACAAAAGTCTTTCTGAAACTCTTCGTGCGAGTGGAGAAAAATTGGAGCAAGGATACAAAAGCCCTGCGTCGATTTGGCTATTGACCAGGGTCCATGATCCGAAATGATTTTATCTTTTCACCCCTGCTACGTGGCGGACGAAAATCGCATCTGCGCCGGACGTTCACCCAGCCAGGCCGATCTGGCCAGCATCCGCGCCGCGGACGCCGTCATCCTGCCCCAAGGCTGCACGGCCGAGTTGTATGCGCTGGCCCGGGATAACGCGCCGAAATGTTTTCCAAACTTCGAGGCTCGCTTCCGTTATCCGGGCAAGACGGACCAGATCCGCCTTTTCCGCGAGTTGGCGGCCCCCCACCCCACCACTCGGGTATACGCCTCCCTGAAGGCTTTCGAATACCAGCGCGAGGCGGAGGTCATCGCCACCGAGATCGGTTTTCCTCTGGTGTTCAAGCTCGACTTCGGCGGTGAGGGGGATACGGTCGCCCTGATCGAGCATGCGACCCATCTGGAGGCCCACATATCCGAGACGGCCCGTCGCCTTGAAGGCCCATTTCTGCTACAGCAATTCATCCCGACCGGCCAGCGCTCCCTACGGGTGGTGGTGATCGGCACCCAGACGGTCTCCTATTGGCGCATCAACCCCGACCCGAACAGATTTGGCACCAGCACCGGCAAAGGGGCCCGCATCGACCACGCGGCCGATCCCCAGCTTCAACGCCTGGCCCAAACGGCCACCCGCGCCTTCTGCGCCAAGAGCGGCATCAACCTGGCCGGTTTCGATCTGCTCTTCGGCCAAAGGGACCCGAGGCCCCTCTTTCTGGAGATCAACCACTACTTCGGTCGCCGGGGATTGGGCGGATCGGAGGCCTTCTACCAGATCCTCACCACCGAGATCGACACCTGGCTCTCCGCAGCCAATCCCGACGGCGCACCCTAACGCAGGGTTTTCCCTCTCAGCCCAGAATGTGATATACATTACAGGCATGGATCCCTGGTTCAGCACCGTCGACGAAGCCGACATCCGCCGCGAACGCCACAAGGCTCGCGATCTGCGCCACTCCCAGTGGTGGAAGCGGCGCTGCGCCAAAGGCCTGTGTCACTATTGCGGCACTGCCACCGCCCCGCGGGACCTGACCATGGACCACATCGTCCCCCTGGCCCGCGGGGGCAGATCCACCAAAGGCAATCTGGTGCCGGCCTGTAAAAACTGTAATACCCAAAAAAAACAGATGCTTCCGATGGAGTGGGAAGCGTATTTGGAACGCCTCGTTCAGTCCGAATAGCGCCCCTGTTCCGCGGCCCCGCTTCCCACGGTGATCCGGGGCTTGCCCGCACCCGCCAAGGGTGACTGCTGGCCCATAAGATATGGGATTGACACAAATACCGCTGATGGCCTTTAATTGGCCCGCCCTGCCAACTCGAAACAACAACCAGGCTTCGCTAAAACGAAGAGGCCTCGAAAAAGTGCGAGGGGGGATATGACGGTCGACACCCAAAACGACTATCTGCTACGCGCCCTGGAAAACTTTCAGAAACGAATCCTGGTGGTCTCACCCGATTTTCGCATCATGGCCGCGGCCGGCAGCGATCCCCGTATCAAATCCCCAGAGGTGATCGGGCAAACCTGCCATCGCTTGCTGCACCAGCGCGATAAAACCTGCAAACACTGCCCGGCCAAACGCGTCATCACCACCAAACGTCACGCCTATCTTGATCTGCGTCCCGAGCAGCTCGGGCTCGAAAACCCGCTGGATTGCGGCTACGCCTATCCCATCATAGAGGGGGATGCGCTGACAGCCATCGCCATATTCAACTTTGAGATTCCCGCCCTGGATCACCTTCAGGAGAAACTCAAACGCACCAACGCCTTTCTCCTCAACCTCATCCAGAGCGCCTGCGACGGCATCATCGCCGCCGACCCCTCGGGCAAAGTGATCCTCTTCAATGACGTCGCCGCCCAGGTATCCGGGTACAGCGTTAAGGAAGCCATCACCGAGCTCAATATCCGCGACGTTTACGCCGATGACGGCGCACGCGAGGTCATGCGCAACCTGCGCGGCCCCGATCATGGCGGTGTGGGCAAGCTTAAAAAATACCACGTCATGATCGTCGGCAAGGATGGTCAGAAGATCCCCATCAGCCTTTACGCCTCCCTCATCTATGAAGGCGAGGAGGAGGTGGCCACCATCGGCTTCTTCCACGACCTGCGTGAACGCATCCATATCCAACAGGAGCTGGAAAAAACCCAGGTCCAGCTCATGCAGTCGGAGAAGATGGCCTCTTTGGGCAAACTCGCCGCCGGCGTGGCCCACCAGCTCAACAACCCCTTGGGCAGCATCAATCTTTACGCCAAACTGGTTTTGGAGGAGTACGATCTCCCCGATGGGGCCAGTGACGATATTCACCGAATATTAAAAGATGCCGAACGCTGCCGCGACACCGTCCGCGAGCTACTTGAATTCGCTCGTCAGAACCGCCAGTTCATGAAACCCCAAGAGATCAACCAGGCTCTGGCGAGAACCCTGCGGCTCCTGGAAAACCAGACCCTCATGCAGAATATCCGCATCGATAAAAAGCTGGCCGACAACCTGCCCGCCGTCATGGCGGACGCCCACCAGCTCAACCACATGTTCATGAACCTGATCATCAACGCCGCCCAGGCCATGGACGGTAAGGGTGAACTCTCCCTTGCGACGGGCTTGAACGAGGCCACTCAGGCAGTGGAGATCATCATCAAAGACAGCGGCCCCGGCATCCCCGAGGACGACATCAACCACATCTTCGAGCCCTTTTTCACCACCAAGCCCGAGGGTAAGGGTACCGGCCTGGGCCTCAGTGTGGTCTACGGCATTGTGGAAAACCACGGGGGCACCATCCGCGTGGAGAACGGTCCCAAAGGCGGCGCCGGCACCAAGGGTGGCGCAACCTTCACCATCACCCTCCCGCTGATATCGACAGAGGTACAAGGAGAACACGCGAATGGCTAAGGCCCCACTGAGCGACATCACCGTATTGGTCGTGGACGATGAACAGGGAATTCGCGACGGATCCGAACGCATTCTCACCCGTATGGGCTGCCGGGTGCATACCGCCAGCAATGGCGAGGACGGCCTGGCCGTGATTGCCACCGAGGCCATCGATATCCTCTTTTTAGACCTCAAAATGCCGGGCATCGACGGCATGGAGGTCCTGGGCCGGGTCAGCCAGACCCATCCCCACATTTTGGTGATCGTCATCACCGGCTTCGCCACCGTGGAAACCGCCATCGAGGCCATGAAGCAAGGGGCCTATGACTTCATCCCCAAACCCTTCGACCCCGATCAGCTGCGCATCGTCAATGCCCGAGCCGCCGAAAAAGTCCAGTTGCGGCGCGAAACCGAACGCCTCGATGCGGAAAGAAGGCGCAGTCTTCAGGACCTGGACACCGAAAAAAGCCGCGTGGCGACGATCATCGACAGCCTGCCCAATGGTGTGATCGTGACGAATGCAGAGGGGGAAGTGGTCTTGATGAACCCCGCTCTTCAGAGCTACCTGGGACTTGCAGACACCATCTCCGCCGGGCGACAGCTCTGCGACGTGATCAGCGATGAGGGCTTGTGTAAACTGGTGACCGATATTTCCACCGGTCGCTACGTGGATTTCGACGATATCCCCACCTATGAATTCAGCGTAGATGCGGACACCTTTCTCATGGCCCGCGGACGCCCCGTCCTGGGAGAAAATCGTGAGTGCCTGGGCGCCGTCACCAACATCATGGATGTCACCGCCATCCGGGTCCTGGACCGCCTCAAGTCCGAATTCGTGGCCAAAGTGTCCCACGAGCTACGCTCGCCCCTGTCCACCATCCACGAGCAACTCGCCCTGGTCCTCAGTGACCTCATCGGCCAGGTATCGGAGAGCGACGCCCACCTGCTCTCGCGGGCCAAGGAGAAAACCAAAGGCCTCATCTCCCTCATTGGTGACCTCCTCGACATCTCCCGTATCGAAGCCGGCGCCGTCTGCCAGGAGCTCAAACCCGTTCAACTCGAGGATCTCCTGGGCAACATCGTCGATTTCATGCAGACCCAAGCCCAGTCCAAAAAGCAGGCCCTCTCCCTGAACACCCCCGACACGCCCCTGCCCCAGGTCAAGGCCGACCCCCTGGCCCTGGAGAGCATTTTCGGCAACCTCATCGCCAACGCCATCAACTACACCCCCGAGGGCGGCAGTATCCAGGTCGAGGCCGCCATGAGCGGCATCAACCTGGGCATCAGCGTAAAGGACACCGGTTTCGGCATTGAGGAGCGCCACCTGGAGCAGATCTTCGAACGCTTCTACCGCGTCAAGACCGATAAAACCCGCTTCATCACCGGCACCGGCTTAGGCTTGCCCATTGTCAAAGGGCTGGTTGACTCCCTCGGTGGCCGCATCAGCGTGGAGAGCGCACCGGATGAGGGGAGTACTTTTACCGTGCTGCTACCCGTGGCGGGGTGAGGTTGGAAATGGGGATTTTTTCTAATTTATAACGTCATTTCAGAGATACTTTTTCGTGTATCACCTAGGTTAGCCCCTGGAGGATAAACCATGTTTAAAGAAGAGCGTGATACAAATAAATTTGTATGGGATGATTTGGGTGATCTTGAAAAAGGGCGGCCAAACCTGGGTTTAACCGTTCCAGTTCTGGCTTATCGATTACTTCAATTTACTTTTCGAGATGTGATGATAACCGAGTTGGGTGTGGAAAAAACAAATGACATAATCATTAAAGCGGGCAGGCTGGCAGGCCGGCAATTCTGTGAGAATATGCTGAACAAAGCACTTGATTTCAATGAATTTATATCTCAATTACAAAGCGTGCTCAGGGAGCAGGCCATGGGGATCCTTAGAATTGAAAAAGTCGATCTTAAAAGCATGCAGTTTACGATGACCGTTGCCGAAGATCTCGATTGTTCTGGCCTACCCCCCAGCGATGAAGTGACTTGCCAATATGATGAGGGATTTATTGCCGGCATTTTGGAAGCCTATAGCGGAAAACCTTTTTGCGCAAAAGAGATCGACTGTTGGGCGAGTGGCGAGAGACTTTGCCGCTTTGACGTAAGGCTGCAAAAAGACACCGAATGATAGATAAATTCACAGAAAAATTAGCCATTCTCTTGCAAGGCAATATTCCTGAAGCGATCGATATAAGCAAGATTACCGATGAGCGTGAACAAACTCATGCAAACATGCTGAACCAACTGATCACATTCATGCAGGAGATTCATGATTACATCATTCCGTTGTCGAAAGGAGAATTATCCGAGATAAATATTTCCCGAAAAAATTTTTTCGGGTCACCTTTCAAGGAATTGCATTCGCGCTTGCTTCATCTTACTTGGCAAGCAAACCAGGTGGCCAATGGTGATTATAGCCAGCGCGTTGACTTTATGGGGGCTTTTGCCGAAGCATTTAACGACATGATTGTTTCTCTGCATAACAATGAAAAGCTGCTTAAAAATAAAATCGATGCGTTGGAAAAAGCGCTCTCCCACATAGGTGTTTTAGAAGGTATCTTACCGATTTGCAGTCATTGTAAAAAAATAAGGCGTGAGGGAACAGATATAGAAGACAATAAAAATTGGATACAAGTAGAAAAATATATCAGTGAAAAGACTGAAGCACAGTTTTCCCACTCTATTTGTCCAGAGTGCCTCAAAAAATACTATCCAGATGAAGACATCACATAATCACCATGTTGGGGACGTGCCGATAATTCAGGAGGGCTAGACCAAGACGTTCATCTTCACTTTCTCCGGCTGTTGGGATCACGATAGAGCTTGGCCAATCAGATCTCAATTATGCAACAAGCTGGCACCTTCCAGTCCCAAATCTAATTGCCAATAAATTGTTTCATATTGAACGTCGCATTGTTTTTCAGCATGAATTAGATGGCACCTGTGACCGGCGGCGTTAAATGCCCCAAGGAGTTCAAATGTCTCTGATAGCCAAAATCCTAAAACCGCCGTATTACGCAGTATGCACTCGGACAGCAAAAAGCACTGCTCCTTCGTCGTATTGCTTTTTGCAGCCAGTGATGCGAAACCTATGGTGACTAGTCAGCCCCGTGTAATAGGGCGGCCAGGTGATAAATGGAAAAAATGGTTAAAACTCAATTCTACCAGACGCTATGAGGTTTTCCAATTGGCTGAATGCCTTCACGGCAACCTTAAAAGGAGAAAGCGAAGGCAATGTTCCCTGCGGAGAATGTGTGGGATGTTGTATATCTTCGTATTTTATTCATATTAAGCCAACGGATACAGACAGCATCAATCATATCCCGAAAGAATTGATGTTTTCTGCGCCCGGTTTGCCTAAAGGACATTATTTACTAGGTTACGACGAAAAAGGGCATTGTCCAATGTTTAAGGACGGTAGATGCTCAATATACTGCTATCGCCCTGAAACCTGTCGTCAATATGACTGTCGAGTGTACCCGGCAACGGGGATATTTCCCGATGATGACACGTCACAGATATTTAAGAAGGCAAAAGGCTGGAAATTTGATGTGTCGTCGCCAGAAGATATGGAGGCTTTTGAGGCAGTTCAGACGGCGTCAAAATTCATAAGGAAATATAAAGATCTATTCCCTAAACAGTTCTTTCCTTGCAACAGACCTCAGCAGGCGGTATTGGCTATACGTATTCATTCCGAATTTATCAGGATTGAGAGAGATAAGATAGAAACCAACTCAAAAACAATTGTGGATGCTATCGTCAAAAAATATGGAAAAAAATGACAGGCGCTTAACAGTGAAAGCAATAGTGACAATCCCGATGATCTCACTGCTATTTTTGGGTTGTGTATTTCTGCCCAATGCATCGGTGAAAGAGAATCGATTTACAGAGTGCAAAATGTCTACACCAAAGTGGGAGTTGTCACATAAAGAATTTACTGATTTTAGCGGCTGTTATGGATCGGCCGAAGAAACTGGTGTTTGTTTAGCAGTGATTGGGATTATAATCCCTGCTGGCTCATTAATCGTATCCGGTAGCATTGTTTTAGTGGGTAATACTGTGCATTGGTTGGAGTATCAGGGTCGATGTGATGATGGGGCGATTCAGAGTGGCTTGGCAACCTTGAGGGGTAACTTCGGTAATCAAATAGCAGAATAGCTTATGTGACGCTCATCATCCTTTTGGGGTGCACTAGAATAGATGGATGGCGTTGATACGGGGTTACGCGTGTGCGCCACCAAGCCGTTCACTTTCGCTCCCCTGGTTGCTGGGATCCCGCCAACGTTCGGCCCCTGAACTCTCCGTTGGCGTCAGCAGGCATTCAATGCGGTATATCAGAACCCATCAGTTCGACGACGGTATTCTGGGAGTCAACCTCGGCTGGTCCCTTGCGGGTCCGCCACTCATGAAGGTCTACTGCTATATTATTGACCGTATAATGATCGATACGGGTCAATCCCATATGGCGCAGGAGGTTGCCGATATTGCCAGGGAAAACAAGGTAAAGCGGGTATTTCTTACCCATCACCATGAAGACCACTCGGGAAACGCCGCGGCCCTTCGCAAGGCTTTGTCGCTTGAAGTATACGGCCATGCGCTGACCGCAGCAAAGCTCTCGAAGCCTTATGCGATCCTACCCTATCAGAAGTATCTCTGGGGAAGGACCACGCCCGTCCAGGTCAACGGGTTCCTGCAGGAAAACGATATGCCGTCGAATGGTATGGTTCCCATCCACACCCCTGGGCACGCCAAAGACCACACTGTATTTTTACTGGCCGATAAAGGGGTCCTTTTTTCTGGAGACCTCTATCTAGGTGATCGTATCCGCTATTTCCGCTCAGATGAAGATATCGGGGCTCAAATCGAATCGTTGAAGATCGTGGCCGACCTTGATTTTGATATGCTGCTCTGCGCCCACAATCCCCGAATGACAAACGGCCGCGATCATATTCGCAGCAAGCTGGGCTTTCTAGAAAATTTCTACGGAAATATCATCGACCTCTGGAAAGAGGGGTTTTCCGATAAGCAGATTTTCAATCGATTGAAACTCAAAGAGGCCTCTCTGATCAAGTATTTCTGCTTCGGCAATGTCAGCATGATCAACGGGGTTCGATCGGCCATCCGGCACCATGAAAAGCAGGGCTGATGGTCCAGCGCATAGAAAAGGAGATTGGCGCATCCAATTATTTTTGAAACAGGAATGGTGAGCATGAAAGCAAAACACAAAACGCCCGCCGGCCGCCTCAGACGGTCAACGGGCGTTATGGTTTCAGAACGGTTTGCCGAGAGTTAGTTGCCGGTCCCCAGCAGGCTCTTCACAAAGCACCCCCCGCCGCTGCTGCCACCTCCGCCGCCGCTGTCGTCATCACCGCCGCTGCTGTCACCACCGCCGGTAGCGGCGCGGTGCATGATGGGCATGGCCACGGCGTAATCATTGATCAGTTGAGCGTTGTTCGGATCACCGGCCCAGTTGTCATCGATGGGCACCCGGTAGGCTTTCCCATTGGTGTCGCTAATGTGCTGGACGGTGATGTAGTCGTCGTCCCCCCAAAAGCTGGGGACCCCATAGATGATGCGGTTAGGGCTACCGCTGTTGGGATGGTCCACCACCTGACTGTCGCCGGTTTCCCAGTTATAGGTCCAAACGGTAGCGGTGATGGTTCCATCGACGGACTGCTCACTGCGGTCGATCACGTCCAGGGCGAGGACGCGGTCGCTGTTGGCGGCAAAGGTTGGAAAACCCAGGTCGAAGTCAGGGTTCTGGTTGGGGAAGGGGTACAAGATGCTCCCGTCGCTCAGGTCGATGATACCGATGGACCAGTAGCGGTAGCCGCCGTCGCTACCGCAACTGCTCTCGGAAGTGGAAACGCAGTTGAGGGCGTCAAAGACAACGCGGCTGCTGGTGTAGTCGAAAGCCAGGGCGTCGGCGTAGAAGATGGTGTTGAGCTCCGAGGGGTCGCCGGGGTGTTCGGTGGTCGGCGAGGTCAGTTCGAATATAGTGGTGGTGCCGGTTTCTATATTTCCAACGTAGATGTTGTTATCGGACCCGCTGGTGGTGGTATAGGCGAAATAGTGTCCGTCCGGGGAGAGGGCGATGCTGTAGATATCGCCGCGGTCCGAAATTTTGGTGTGGTTGCTCCCGTCGGCATACACACCGTATAGATCGTTGTCGCTCCCCACGTAGAGCACCAGGGTCTCGTTTCCAGAGGAATAGGCCGCCGGCTTGCTGTGAAAGGCGGGCACGGCGTTGAGGGGGCCTGCATCCAGGTCCCTGTCGTAGCCGGTAAAGGGTGAGGGCAGGCTCTGGACGTAGACATTAAAGTCCTCGCTGCTGCTGTCGTAGCTGTCATCCACCGGATAGAGGTAGACCATCAAGTCGCTGCCCGAGACCGGCTCCTTCGGGGTGGGGGTGGGGGTGCCGCTGCCATCGGCAAAGACCTCCACCGCATCCCAGCCGGCCGCCACGGCGGTCACCTCGGCTGAGCTGGCTCCGTAGATGACTTCGGCTGCCTGGAGGGTGGCGCTACGCCCGTCGACGAAATTGGAGGAGGCACTCAGGTAAGTGGTCAGGGCGTGGTAGAAAATCAATTCGGTCTTGTCCCTGCCGATGGCCGTCCCCAGCCCATCCGTGGTGAGCCCCTCGGCGATAAAATAAGCCGCCCGGCTGGGGATACTCATGTTGATGTGAACCCCGCCGTGGTCTTCATCGACGGGCATGTTACGGTACTCGCTCATCTTGGTGGGCAGGGGTGTAAGCCCGCGCTCGGGGTGAGCCAGGTCGCGCAGGAAGCCGGGGGATGGCAGGGTCACGTCCTCCCCCACGGTCCAGTCGTCGCGATCCACCATGCAGGCGAAGATATCCGAGTAGGCCTCGTTGAGGGCCCCGCTCTGGTTCTCGTAGATCAGGCCGGCGGTGAATTCGGTCACCCCATGCTGGATCTCGTGGGCGGTGATGTCCAGGCTGGCGGCCAGGTTGCTGAAGGTCTGGTTGTCCCCGTCGCCGAAGACGATGAAGGTACCGTTCCAGAAGGCGTTGGCGTAATTCTGCCCGAGGTGCACGACCGCCTGATAGTTCTTGTTGGCGTCGTCTATGCCGTCCCGGTCGTGGGTGGATTTATAGTAGTCGTAGACCTGCCCGATGTTGTAAATAGTGCTCACACCCGCCGCGTCCCAGCCCGAAGTCGCACTGCTGCTGGTGATGTAACGAAGATTATCGCCCTCCCCGTTGTGGGCGTCGAGGATGTAAAGATTGCCCTTGGATGAGATGTTGGCCACCGGATCATCGTAGGATGAATCGGGGATGGTGGGATCCACCAGATAATACGTGCTGCCTTCCGACCAGGCGTTGAAGCTGCGGGTCGTCCCCAGGAGGCTGGTGCCGCTGGCGGGCTCGACGGCATCGGCCACCCGGCTGATGCGGTGGACGACACGGCCGTCCTGGGCATTGATGAAGTACCACCAACGGTCGGCCAGACCCGTCTCCACCCCCACCTGGTAGCAGAGCACCAGCTCGTCATCGCTTTCGGGGTAGTAAACCAGCTGGTCTGTATGGCGGAAGCGGGCCGTCTCGCCGAGATGGGCCTCGGCAGCGAAGAGAGCTTCGGCGGCATCGATCTGAGCTGCCTGGCCCGTGGTTTGCGCGGAGGATTTAAGAGTATGTCCCTGGTAGAGGTAAACGGCGTCGCCCGCGTCCACATGCACCAGGGCTTCGCGGCCCCATACGGGAATCCCCGCCACCTGCTGCTGATAGCGGAAATGGCGGTTGCCCAGGGGGCCGATCCACTGGCGCTTGAGATCCAGCTCGGTATCCGGGTCCTCCATCCCAAGCAGTGCGCTGTTTTGACGCAGGAAGCCACGCGCGGTGATGGCGCTGTCGTTCAAATCTCCGACCCACAGTCCGGCTGATGGGTGGGCGGCGGCGGCCAACTTGATCATGGCCGGGGTGCCGGCTTTTGAATTGAAACGTACCCGAAAGGCCGCATCTCCCTTGCGGGCCTCGCTGAGGCTGACCAGCCGCTGCTGCTGGGCGATGCTCAGGCGACCGTATTTGCTGCTGGTCGCGGCCATGGCCTGCTTTACAGCGGTTAATACCGGCTGGGAGGCGCTAGCGGCAACCGCAGGACCATCTTCGTTCGACTTCAGCGGCCGCCGTCCCTGGATTGCGGCCGTGGAAGAGGGGGTACCCGCCAAATTCGCGGATCCGGTGGTTATTTTGGCGCTGAGTCCCACAGGATCAGACGTTGTCGGCGCCCCAGCAAAGCTGACGAAAGGGGTTCCAAGAAGCGTAATAACCAATACCAGAACAAGCCAACGGGCACTCTGGTACCGGATGCGGTCTCGTGACATTGCAAGGCTCCCTTCTTCCAATAGTATCATTCACTTAAGATTTAAAGGCTAGAGGTAAGGCAAGTTTAGGGTAGGACTTTTGGCCCGACCCTGGGCGCTATTGGTTGATCCGCGACAGGCGCTTGAGCAATAGTCCGGTATCGGCGGCCACGATGCGGTCTTCACGGCCGGTGAGGCCCTTGGCAACGGTGAAGCGATAGGCCAGACGTGGTGCATCGCCGGCGGCCGCATAAACGATCAGTTCACTGGCCTCCACTTTCCAGCTGCCGCCGCTGCCGGCGATGCCCTCAAGAGCCTTGGCGCGAGCTTCAGCGTCGCCCAACGCCGGATGGGTGTCCACCGCCACGGGGGTGGGCAGGTAATCGCCGTCCACTCGATAGATACGCGCCTGGGGATCGAAGTGTACACTGAGGGTTTTTTGCCAGATCGGTATGCCCTTGACCACCTGTTGAAACTTGGCATGCTGGTGCCCCAGACCGTCAGGGGTCGCCGCGAGGAGCTGCAGGTCGTTTTCCAGATCTGCGAGCTTGAACAAATCAGCGCGATGGGCCAAAAAGAGGCGTGCCATTTCGCCGTAGTCGTCCCCCTGACGGGCGACGCCGTATGCGTCGGAGGACTCCAGATCCGCAGCCAAATCTGTACCCTTGACCAGTTTAGGCGTACCCGCAGGGCCCATTTCAACCATGGCGTCAGCGGGCAGGGATTGGGGTTGTTGGGGAAAACAGGCGCTGATTACCAATAGCAGTCCGGCGACGACCATCAGCTCGAGCTTCAGCGCGGGATGGGTGCAAAGCGGCATGACGGGATATCCTTTCCTTGTCGAGGTGAGCGGAAAGCAAATTAAAACCCTTTGAATTAAAGCATGAACCTTTGGGGGGCGAGTAGATTTATTGATGCTTTAAAAATGAAACGCCGTCAATATAAAAAAAAAGCCGCCGGCCGAATAGGCGGGCGGTGACATTTTTGGTGTGAAATAATACCATGGACCCTTTATCAGCTTAGGAGATCAACGATGCGCCAGCCCCCGGAAGCGCACGGCCAGTTCAGTCTTTTGGGAAAAAAAAGATTCGCCCCTTTTTTCTGGACCCAGTTTGCCGGGGCCTTCAATGACAACGTCTATAAAAATGTCCTCATCCTGATGATCGCCTTCCAGTCCGGGGCATCGACCCAGATGAATTCAGATATTCTCATCAATCTTGCCGCCGGCTTGTTTATCCTGCCTTTTTTTCTCTTCTCTGCATTTGCCGGGCAGATCGCCGATAAATATGAAAAATCCGTCTTGATCCGAATGGTCAAACTGGCTGAGATCATCATCATGGTTTGTGCGGCGGTGGCGTTGTATTATGAATCGGTGACCCTGCTGCTGGTGCTGCTTTTCTTCATGGGCACCCAGTCCACTTTTTTCGGACCGGTGAAGTACAGCATCATGCCCCAACACCTGGATGAGGCCGAGATTGTGGGGGGCAATGCCCTGGTGGAGATGGGCACCTTTATCTCCATCCTCCTGGGTACGATTGCGGGGGGCATCCTGGTCAATCAGGGCCGGCACTGGGCGGCCCTGGTCATCGTGGCCACGGCCGTGGCGGGCTGGCTGGTCAGCCGAATGATCCCCAAGGCGGCCCCGGCCAGTCCGGAGCTCAAGATCGGCTGGAACCTGTTCTCCCAGTCCGTGAAAATCATCCAATACGCCAGGCGGGAGCGGGTGGTCTTCCTCTCCATCCTGGGGATCTCCTGGTTCTGGTTTTTGGGGGCCTGTTACCTGACCCAGATCCCCAATTTTACCAAGCACGTCCTCTATGGCTCGGAACATGTGGCCACCCTCCTGCTGACCATGTTCTCCCTGGGCATCGGCGGCGGCTCCCTGCTCTGTGAATGGCTTTCCGGCAGAAAGGTGGAATACGGGCTCGTGCCCATCGGGTCCATAGGCCTGAGCCTCTTCGGCTTTGACCTGGCCATCGCCTACAAGGGCACCGATCCCGGACTGCTGCTGGGAATCGCCGGCTTCCTCAAGGCTCCGGGCAGTCTCAGGGTGCTCATGGATCTGGTCCTCATCGGCATCTTCGGCGGCTTATACATCGTGCCCCTCTTCGCCATCGTCCAGACACGCAGCGCGGCGGCCTATCGGTCCAGGGTGATCGCCGCCAACAATATCATCAACGCCCTCCTCATGGTGCTGGCGGCCGCCGGGGGGGCTGTGCTCCTCGGGTGGGCGGGCCTGACCATTCCTCAATTTTTTATGGTCATCACCCTCATGAATGTGGCCGTGGCCGTCTATATCTACACCCTGGTGCCGGAATTCACCATGCGCTGCCTGGTCTGGGTGTTGACCCACCTTGTCTACCGGATTAAACATGAAAACCTGCACCTGATTCCCCAGGATGGCCCGGCGGTGATCGTCTGCAACCATGTCAGCTATGTGGACGCCCTGGTCATTGCGAGCCTTTGCCGGCGGCCGACCCGCTTCGTCATGGCAAAGCCCATTTTTGACTTGCCGGTCCTGAATTTCATTTTCAGAACCGCCAGGACCATTCCCATCACATCAAAGGCCAAGGACCCCCAAACCTACGACGCGGCCTTTGAGTCCATATCCCAGGCCTTAGGCCAAGGGGACATTGTCTGTATTTTCCCCGAAGGGCGCCTGACCCCCGATGGAGAGCTGGGTGAATTTCGCAGCGGCATCGAGAAGATCCTCGCCCGCAACCCGGTGCCGGTGGTGCCCTCGGCCCTGGTGGGGCTGTGGGGTAGTTTTTTCAGTCACAGGCACAAGCCGGCCCTTTCAAAGTTCCCCAGACGCTTTTTTTCAAAAATCCAATACCGGGTGGGGCCCCCTATCACCCCCGAAGCTGCCACGGCCAAGCATTTGTTCCAGGTAGTGAAAGCGTTACGGGGAAAGGCGCCATAATCGCGATTATGATGAGGAATCAGCCGCCTTCTGGGTCGATCCAAACCTGAGGGACCCGGAGATCCATCTTGCCCAACACAGAAAACGCCCCCGGTCGACCAGATGAGCGGGGGCGTTTTTTCAACGCGGCTGGCTAGACGGGGTCGACCACCAAAGCCGCGCTCTTGGCGATGAGCTGGTCGTCGGTGAAGTGGGCCAGGGTGATGGCCTTGCCGGGGCATTCCGCCGCACAGGCCCCGCAGCCGTGGCAGAGGGCCGGGTCGATGACGGCGTGGCTGTGCTCGTCCACCTGGGGGATGTGGTAGGGGCAGGTGCGCACGCAGGTGAGACAGGCGGCACAACGGCCCGCCTCCACCTCGGCCACAACGCCCCCCACCATGAGATGGGACTTGGCCAACAGGGTCATGGCCTTGGCTGCCGCCGCCTGGGCCTGGGCGATGCTCTCCTCGAGGGGCTTGGGGTAGTGGGCCAGACCCGCCAGGAAGATCCCTTCGCTGGCCAGCTCCACCGGCCGCAGCTTGGCGTGGGCCTCCACCAGGAAGCCGGCCGCGTTGACCGGCACCTTGAACAGCTCATAGAGTTTCTGGTTGGCGTTGGGCAGGATGGCGGCGGCCAGGACGAGCATATCGGGGCGGATGCGCACGGGGCGGTCCAGGAGGGGGTCCACCACGGTGAGGAGCAGTTTATCGTCGGTGTCCATGGCCACGCTGGGGGGCTGCTTCTGGGTGTAGCGGATGAAGAGCACTCCCTGGCGGCGGCACTCCTGGTAGAGGGTCTCGCGCAGGCCATAGGTGCGGATGTCGCGGTAGAGGACGACCACCCGGGTGACCGGGTTCTGTTTCTTGAGGGCCAGGGCGGCCTTGAGGCTGTGGGTGCAGCAGACCTTGGAGCAATGCGGCCGCTCTTCGGTGCGCGAGCCCACGCACTGGATGAAAACCACGCTCCCCAATCCCTCCAGACGCTCGGGTTCGCGCGTCATCGCCTGGTCCAGATCCAGGTGGGTGAGCACCTGGGGGTGCTTGCCGTAGAGGTACTCCTCGGGGACATGCTCCCGGCCACCGGTGGCCAGGACAGTGACGGCGTGGGTGACGGCGTGGGTGGTGCCGTCGGCGGTGGCGATCTCGGTGGAGAACTGCCCCAGGGACCCGCCGGTGCGACTGACCTCGGCCCCCAGGTAAAGGTGGATGCGGGGATGGGCCTCGACGCGCGCAGCCTGGTCGCGGCGATAGTCTTCCAATGACAGTCCTTGCCAGGTGGAGCGCAGCTGGTTGAGGTGGCCCCCCAGGCGAGGGCCTTTCTCCACGAGGAATACCTCGGGCCCCTGGTCGGCGATTTCAAGGGCCGCGGCCATGCCGGCGGCCCCGCCCCCCACCACCAGGGCGGCCGGAGTGATGGGCACCGCCACTGGGTAGAGGGGTCGCTGGTGAACGACTTTGGCCACTGCCATGCGCACCAGGGCCTTGGCCTTCTCGGTGGCCAGCTCGGGCTGGTCCATGTGGACCCAGGTGTTCTGGTCGCGGATATTGGCCATCTCGAAGAGGTAGGCGTTGAGGCCAGCCTCACGAATGGTCTCCTGGAAGAGGGGCTCATGGGTGCGCGGTGAACAGGAGGCCACCACCACACGGTTGAGGCGCTTTTCGGTGATGACGGTTTTCAGGTGGGCGATGCTGTCTTGGCTGCAGGTGAAGAGGTTGTCCTCCACGTGGACCACGTGGGGCAGGTTTTTGGCATAGTCCCGCACCGCCGGCACATCGGCCACCCCACCGATATTGATCCCGCAGTTACAGACGAAGACGCCGATGCGGGGCGCCTCGGCGGAGGTGTCACGCTCCTCCGGGGTCTCTTTTTCGACGGTCAGGGACCAGCGCGCGTCCGACAGGGGGCGTGCCGCCTGGGCCGCGGCGGCGGAGGCCTCCATGACGGTGTAGGGGATGTCCTTGGGTTCCGTGAAGGCCCCGCATGCAAAGATTCCTTTCCGGGAGGTGGCGGTGGGGGCCGTGTCACTGCCCTCTACAAAGCCATAGCCGTTGAGCTCGACGTCCAAGCGTCCGGCCAGGCTGACGGCGGCGGGATCGGCGGAAAGCCCCACCGAGAGGATCACCATGTCGAAGACCTCCTCCACGGGGGTCCCCTTCTCGGTGGCGTAAACGATGCGCAGGCCCTGGTCGGCCGTGGGTAGGACGCTGTGGATGCGCGAACGGATGAAGCGGACACCGTGGTCCTCCACAGAACCGATCTGGTAACGGTCGAAATCTTTTCCATAGGTGCGCAGGTCCATGAAGAAGATGGCCGTGTCCAGGGGGATGTCGCTATGCTCCTTTGCGATGACGGCCTGTTTACATGCATACATGCAGCACACCGAGCTGCAGTAAGCGTTGTCGCAGTTCTGGATGTCGCGCGAACCCACGCACTGGAGCCAGGCGATCTTTCGAGGGGGTTGGTGGTCGGCCGGCCGTACCAGGTGGCCGGCGTTGGGACCCGAGGCGGACAGGAGTCGCTCGAACTCCAGGCTGGTGACCACGTTGGGATGCTGGGCATAGGCGTAGTTCTCGTAGGCCAGGGGGTCGAAGGCCTTGAAGCCGGGGGCCAAAACGACGGCGCCCACCTTGAGGGTCTCGGTCCGGACAACCTCCTGATGATTGACCGCCTCGGCCAGACAGGCTTTCTCGCACAGGTAACACTCGCTGCAATGGCCGCATTGCAAACAGCGCTCAGCCTCGGCCCGGATCTGGACCTCGTCAAACCCCAGGGCGACCTCCTCGAAATCGCCCCTACGCTCGCCCCCGGGCCTGAGCGCCATCTCCTGACGGGGCAGATGCGGCTGATCCCCCACGGCCACCACGGCCAAGGGCGGTTTCTCCAGCCGACCGGCGGCCAGGTCCTCACCCTTTAGAAAGCGCTCGATGGAGAGGGCCGCTTCCTTGCCAGCGGCCAGGGCTTCCACCACGGTGCGGGGACCGGTGACGGCGTCCCCCCCGGCGAAGATATCGGCGTCCGAGGTCTGCAGCGTCAGGGGATCGACCTCTAGGGTGCCCCAATCACTGAGGGTGCAGGCGCACTCGTCCGTCAGACAGGCCCAATCCGACTCCTGACCGATGGCCGGCATGAGGGTGTCGATCTGGATGGTGAATTCGCTGTTCGGGATGGGCACCGGCCGGCGGCGGCCGCTCTCGTCCGGTTCGCCGAGTTCCATCTTCTGGCACTCGATGGCCGTCACACGGCCATTCTCGCGGATGATGCCCACGGGATTGGTCAGGGGCATGAGGTCGATCCCCTCATCGCGACACTCGGCCACCTCCTCGGCACCGGCGGGCATCTCCGCCTCACTACGGCGGTAGATGATGAAGGGCGCATTGGCCCCGCAGCGCAGGGCCGTGCGCACGGCGTCCATGGCCACGTTACCGCCGCCGATGACGGCCACGCGATCCCCTAGTGGCACAGATTCGCCACCGTTGACCCGCCGCAGGTAGTCCAAACCACCGACCACCCCTTCCAGGTCTTCACCCTCGAGACCCAGGAGCTTGCACTCCTGGGAGCCCACGGCCAGAAAAAAGGCACCGTAGCCCTCCCGGCGCAAAGCGCCGATAGTGGTATCCGTGCCGATATCCACCCCCGTTCGGAACTCGATCCCCAGCTCCTTGAGCACCTGAACCTCAGCATCGATCACCATCCGGGGCAGGCGGTAGGTGGGGATGCCTTGGGTTAGCATACCTCCGATTTTATTATGTTTTTCAAATACCGTCACCCCATAGCCCCTCAAGGCGAGGAAGTAGGCGCAGGCCAGGCCGCCGGGACCGCTTCCGATTACGGCCACCCGCTCCTTCATTCGCTCGGCGGGCGGTTCCACCGGCTCGATGGGGTTCTCCCGTGCCCAGTCGGCCAGGAAGCGGTGCATGTGGCGAATGTT
>JBNKKA010000028.1:0-31857 GCA_050291585.1 Desulfobacteraceae bacterium | reverse complement strand
AACGAGGACACTGGGAGCGGGAGCGCTTGACAGGGTATCCAGGAGGGCCGCCTCGCGGCAGCAGATGCGGCTGGCAAAGGGCAGGGGCAGGGTGCCACCCAGGCCGAACAGATGAACGTTCCCGCAACGGGTCGGGGCTGCGCTCAGACGGGTGAGGTTGGTGAAACGGGCCACCTGAGCGGGGAAGCCGCCGCCTTCGCAGTTGCCGTTAATGAGATAGACCGGAGGCCCCAGTTTATTGAGCTTAACCAGGGTAGTGCTGAGGTCGCGGCGCGGGGCCACATCTCCGGCCACCACCACAACCCCGGGACCGAACTCGGCCACGGCCCGGGCCACCGCTGCCAGCCGCCCTGTCTTGCCATGCAGATCCGCCACCGCCAATAATCGCATCCTCTCCACCCTTTCTCGCGATAACCCTATGAACCTTCCCAAGGCCAAAGCCCAAATTTTGGCAACCTTCGGGTAAACTTATGGCGCCTAAAGCCGATAATGGATCAGAAGGTCCGTTCCCGAAAGCGTCATAATTTCAATTGTTTTAAGAAAACCTGCGAATAGATATGGGTACAACCCTGAGCATTACCATTATTCCCCCGATCCTTATGTTGTTCATAGCCATCGGTCTTGCGGCCCTGGCTTTGATGCGGGGGGCTTTCCAGCGCGAGAACGTTCTCTTCGCCCTGGTGTGCATCTGGTATGCATTGCTGGCACCGCTCTTCATCAGCCACCACCTGCTCGCAGATCTTGATCTTATACTCTCCCTGGAACGCAAGATCCACTTCTTGTACGTCTTCCTGCCTTTGGTTCAGGTGCTCTTTTTTCATCAGATCCTTGGCATTAAACGCCCCCGCCTTATCATCGGTCTGGCCATATTCGGGGGCCTCATGGCGCCCATCACCCAGACGGATCTCTACTTCACCGGCCTGCATCATTACAGCTGGGGGTATATCGCCAAGGGCGGTCCGGCCTTCATGCTCTTCGGTGGGGTCGGCGTGTTCGCCCTGTTTTACAGTCTGTGGTGTTTTCAGCAGGCGCTCAGGACAACGTCCAACCCGGTTCTGCGTCTGAAATATCATTATATGCTCTTTGCCTTCGGCCTTACCGCCGTGCTGACCTTCTTCAACATTCCGGCCATAAACGGTATCGACCTCTATCCGGCGGGTAACTTCGGTTTCATTCCGCTTGGGATTCTGGGATACGGCCTGCTCAAGCATCGTCTCCTGGGTTGGCGCAGCATGGTCCATCTGACAGTGCGATGGGGGGTGACCTCCTCCCTGATCGTCATCCCCAATCTGGTGGCCTGGTTCTTCGCTGGGCCTTGGCTGCTCTCCCTGCCCCATAAAGGCCATTTTATCATCCTGCTGATTTGGATGGCTCTCAACCATTTTTATTTTTTACGCATTCTACCCTGGATCGACCAACGCTTCAACCGCGCCAAATATCACCTACGGCGGGTCGAGGAGCGCCTGTTTGAACAATTGCAGGTGCTTCAGACATCGGAAGCTGTGGTGGCCGA
Organism: Desulfobacteraceae bacterium; assembly: GCA_050291585.1. Classification (GTDB taxonomy): domain Bacteria; phylum Desulfobacterota; class Desulfobacteria; order Desulfobacterales; family Desulfosarcinaceae; genus JASJCL01. The sequence goes on along the minus strand of JBNKKA010000028.1, from coordinate 30,344 downwards.
GATGATTCGCCAGGTGGGTAAAAACCTTCATCTGAGCGACCTTCGCCTGGTGCAGTACCAGGGGCGCCAGCCCACGAACGTTCATGGGGAAAGTGATTCTTTCGAGCGACTGAAGACCTATCTTCAAGCCCACACGGGGCTCTTGGACCGCCCCCTTGTGCAGGCCCATCCCATGTATGCTGAATCGCGCGGCGCCGTTCTGAATTTTATGGATGCGGTGGGCGCCGAGTTCCTCCAGCCTCTGGTCAGCCGTGGGGAACTGGTGGCCGCCCTGGTGGTTCCCAGACAGAAAAGGGGACGCCGCCTGGACTCCAGTGAGGTGCGCTTTCTGGAAAAAGTGGCCCGCAGCGCTGCCGTGGCGCTGTCCAACTCGGTCATGTACGAACGCATCGCCAACCTCAAGGACGACCTCGAGCAGGCCCAGGTGGCCATGGAGAAGGCCGTCATCCAAGCCAATGAGATGACGTCCAAGGCGGAGGTGGCTAACTATGTGCTCGCCAATGAGATGGAAGAACGCAAGCGGGCCGAGGGGGCTTTGCGGGCCAGCGAGGAGCAGTATCGTCTGATCGCGGAGAATACCAGCGACGTGATCTGGACCATGAATATGAATACGCATTACACCTACATCAGCCCATCTATTGAACAGATGCGCGGTATCAGCGCCGAGGAGGCTGTAAAGGAACATTTTTCGGTTTCGTTAACACCTGCTTCCTTTGAAAACGCCATGCGGATTCTCGAGGAGGAATTGACCAGGGAAGCTGTCGGCGGCCACCCTGCGCAGCGCTCCCGGACCCTGGAATTGGAGATGTACCGCCATGATGGCAGCACTTTTTGGGCAGAGGTGACCACCAGCTTCATTCGCGATGCCAAAGGCGACGCCACCGGTATCCTGGGAATCACCCGGGACATCACCAAGCGCAAGGCGGCCGAGGAGAATCTGGTCTACCTGGCCTATCATGACGCCCTTACTGGCTTGGCCAATCGTAAAGCCTTCATCGAGAAATTAGAAAAAGAAGTCCTGTATGCCAAGCGATACAAGACCTCCCTAGCGCTGATGTTCCTCGACCTGGACGGTTTCAAAGCCGTCAATGACACCCACGGCCACGAGGTGGGGGATCACCTCCTGGTGGCTGTGGGCCAACGTCTGACGACGATTTTGCGCGAAACCGACTTCATTGCCCGCCTGGGCGGGGATGAATTTACCATCATCTTAGCGAATCCTGAAAAAAACGATACCACCCGGGTGGCTATCCGGATTCAGCAGGCTTTAAGCAGGCCCTACAAGATCCATGAAAAGACCATCGACCATGTTTCGGTCAGCATCGGCATCGCCCAGTTCCAAACAGACGGGAAAGATACTACCAGTCTGATTCGCAGCGCCGATGCCGCCATGTATCAGGCCAAAAGGACCAAGTGCGGTTACGCGTTCCACTCCTCATTGTCCCGTCCCTCCGCAATAGCCATCGGACAATAAGCGCTTTCGCTGACGTTGATTCCAAAACCATCCCTTCTGGACTTGTGTGATCACACCATTCTCCTCTAATCTGTATATTCATTTCAAAAACTTCCCCCTCAGAGGCCGCCCATCGCGGCTCAAATAAAATCTCTCAACAAAGGATAGGTAGGGAATGGCGCTCTCGCATGGATTGGAAATCAAAACCCCTCCGCTCTAAGCGAAGGATGGGATGCTATTAGATAAATATTGAATCTATATTCATTTTCAATATTGAATTAAAGATCAATAAATATTAGCTATACGCGCATATCAGAAATGAATGATGTTATAATTCAGGAGGATGTATGACCACCGATACCCATTTTCGCTTGGAAAAAGAGGGCCACGTTGCTCGGTTGATCCTGAACCGTCCCCAAGAGCGCAACGCCATGGACATGGTTTTCTTTGAAAAGCTGGAAGCCCATTTCAAAGCCCTCGACCAAGATCCCCAGGTGCGCGTGGTGGTGCTGAGCGCCGAGGGCAAGAGCTTCACCGCCGGTTTGGATCTGGTCGCGGCCGGCGCCCTGCTTGGCAACCCCGGGGCCGACGGACGGGAGGCTCTACGCCTCAAGGTGCTGGAGCTGCAGGCCGCCATGGACGCTGCCGAGAACTGCCGTAAACCGGTGATCGCGGCCGTTCACAGCCATTGTATCGGTGGCGGGGTGGATCTACTCAGCGCCTGTGACATCCGCATGGCGACGGAGGACGCGGTCTTCAGCATCCGTGAGACCCGCCTGGCCATCATCGCCGACTTGGGCACCCTCCAGCGCCTGCCCCACATCATCGGCCAGGGCTGGTTCCGCGAACTGGCCCTCACCGGCCGCGACTTCAGCGCCCAAGAGGCCCTCCAGATGGGCTTCGTCACGCGACTGTTGCCCGATAGGGAAGCGCTTTTATCGGCCGCCAACGTTCTGGCCCAAGAGATCGCCGCCCTGCCGCCCCTCACCGTCCAGGGGGTCAAGGAGGTAGCCAACTTCTCCCGCGATTACGGCACCATCGCCGGCCGCCAGTACGTGGCCCAGAAAAACGCCGCCGCCATTATCAGCGAGGACCTCATGGAGGCGGTGGGCGCTTTCATGGAGAAACGCGAGCCGGTGTTTAAGGGGAAATAGTTCAGTTGAGGTGGTCGTCGAGAATCCGCCGAACGGTCTGGACCAGGTCGGATAATTGGTAGGGTTTGCGTACAAAACCCATGGCGCCGGCGGTGATCGCCTCTTTGACGATGCTGTCGCCCCCGTAGCCGCTGGCGATGAGAATTTTGACCGTCTGGTGGTGGGCCTTGAGGACGCTGATGGCTTCCATGCCGCCCATATGGGGCATGCTCAGGTCCAGGATCACCAAATCGTAGGGCTGGGTTGCCTTGTAGAAGAGGTGCAGGGCCCGCCGGCTGCCCGAGGCCGTGGTGAGCTGGTAGCCGAAACGCTCCAGGATGCTGCGACCGATCTCCAGGTTGTCGACCTCGTCGTCCACCAGGAGGATGCGCTCCGTGCCCCTGGGCAGGCTGACGCCGTAGCGACCATCGCCACCATCCGTCTCGGTGTCCAGGGGCAGGGCGGGGAAGAGCAGGTCGAAGCGCGTACCGCGACCGGGCTTGCTGGTGCAGCTGATGTGGCCACGGTGGTTCTGGATGATGCCGTGCACCATGGAGAGCCCTAAGCCGGTGCCTTTGCCGGCCTCCTTGGTAGTGAAAAAAGGATCGAAGATGTGGGCCTGGACGGCGCGGTCCATCCCGTGGCCGCTGTCCATGATGCTCAAACGCGCGTAGTGGCCGGGGACCAGTCCCACCTTGCCCTGGCAATAGAGCTCGTCCAAGGCCACCGTCTGGGTCGCGATGGTGAGTTTGCCGCCGTCGGGCATGGCGTGGCTGGCGTTGATGGCCAGGTTCATGACCACCTGTTCAATTTGGGCCGCGTCCCCACTGACGATGGCCACGGTTTCATCCAATTGCAGATTGATGGCGATCATTTTCGGCAGGGTGCGCTCGAGAAGCTTGGCAACCGCCTGGATCTCGTGGTTGAGGTCCATGGGGCGCAGCTTGCTGTCGATTTTGCGGGAGAACATGAGGAGCTGCTCGGCCAGGGCACAGGCGCGTTGGGCGGCCCGGTCGATGGCCCCCAGCTTGTGCAAATCCTTCTCCCCCAAGGACTTGTCCATGAGAAGTAATTGCGCATAGCCCGAGATGGTCTGCAGGCGGTTGTTGAAGTCGTGGGCGATGCCACCGGCCAGGGTACCGACGGCCTCCATTTTCTGGGCTTGCAGGAGTTGGGCCTCCATCTCCTGGCGACGGGTGATGTCGCGGAAGCTCCACACCCGGCCAGCCTGCCGGGTGTCGATGGCCAGGGGGCAGGAGAACCATTCCAGCACGCGGCCGTCCTTAAGGCGCAACTCTTCCAGACCCCGTTCACCGGAGCGCTGCAGGTGGCGGGCGCGCATGAGGAAGTGCTCGGGGTTTTCGAGCTCGTCGAGGAGATGATCCATCAACTGCTGGTCCTCTTCTGTGGCCAGCAGCGCCTGGGGGGCCTGCCAGATCTGCTGGAAGCGGGTGTTGCTCTGGCGGATGCGGCCGCTCTCGTCCGTCACCAGGAGACCGTCCTCGGTGGACTCGAAGGTGGCTCGCAGGATCTCTTCGCTCTTCTTAACGGCCGCTTCGGCGCGGCGCCGGCGCAAGATGTTGAGCACCAGGGAGAAGATGATGAAGTGCAGTAGGATGATGGAAAGCAGCACAGCCCAGATGAGGGTGCGGTGTTCGGTGTAGATGTTGTACGGTTGGTTGATGATGATGCTGCCCGACGGCAGGTCGGCGGTGTTGATATTGAACCGTTGTAACTGCTCATAATCAAACATATAGCGATTGGGGCTTTGCATCACCACGGGGATCGTTTCAGCCGGTTCCCCGGCGAGCACCCGCACGGTCAGGCGGGCGGTCGACTCGCCCTGGAAGTAGCCGCTGGTAAGCATCCCGCCCACGATGCCATAGCCCAGGTTGAAATCCCAAGCGCCATAGATGGGGACCGGGCAGGATCGGGCGATACGCGTGATGCTATCGTCGAATTCGAAGAATTCGCCGGCCTTGTCTCGGATAAAGAAGGAGTAGAGCACGATATCGCCACGGTCCAAACCAGCCACCCATCGTTCCAGAGTCGCCATGGTCACATCCTCCCAGAGACTGAACTGCACATCGAAACGTTTTTTTTCTATGATCTGTTTCAGATGTCGCTGTACCTCATGACCACTGGGGGTGGTGTCGTTGATCACCACAATACGGCGCGTGTCGGGGTGCAACCGCAGGGCCAAGTCGATCCCCGCCTCGAGGTCGGCCTCCTCGTTGACCCCCGTGATCCCCTTGCGTCCCTTCAAGCTGGCGGGTTCGAAGTAGTTGACCCCGCAGAAGATCACCGGCACCCCGGAGAAGAGGAGGTCGCGGTAGGAGAGCAGGAACTCGTAGGCGTTGTTGTCTGAGGCAATCACGGCCTCGAATTTGATGTGATTGAATTTGTAGGCATACATGGTGACCAGGTGGTCGTAATAAAGGGGATCATTAACCCTTTTGGTGTCCATGTATTCGATGTGCAGCTGGACGCCGGGGCTCTCCCGAGTGAGAAAGGCGCGCACGCCGGCGGTGATGTCGTCGGTCCACTTGTAGCCATGGTGATAGGAGTTGAGCAGAAGCACCCGCTGGGCCCCCAGAGCCGGCTGGGCCAAGGCGGTCGCCACCAGCATCGCCAGCAGAACGGCCGGCTGCATCAACCGGCAGACTTGCCGGCGAAGGGGCCGTCTTGGCAGGGATCGTGGGTGTGTCCTCATGGGATCATGGTTTCTTGAGCGCCTTGACCTGAGCCAGAAAATGCCGCCCACCGCTGTGTTCAAAATGTTTTTCAGCCTCGCTGAAGGCTTCCTGGGCGCGCAGGCCGTCGCCGCTGATGTTGTATAGTATGCCCAGGGTCAAGTGGGCCTGGGCGAGGATGCTGCGCGAGCCTATCTCGCTGGCGAGGGTGATGGTTTCCTCCAGATGGCGCAGGCAGTTTTTGCCCAGAGCGTCGGCACTGGTGGCCGCCGTGGCCATGGGCAGGTCGTCCTGCTGGCGGTAGAGCTCCAGATAGGCCCTGGCAGTGAAAAGACCGAAGGTCGCGCGGCGCAGACGGCTGCCGTGGGTTTCCCAATAGGTCAGCTGGGCCTCGAGGGTGGCGAAGCCCTCGGCTATTTCTCCCTGGGCCAGCTGGACCAGGCCGCCCATAAAGCGCGCCGGGTCCCCGGAAAACTCGGCCCCCTTCTTGTCGCTGAAGGCCTGCATCTCAGCGATGGCCGTAGCGACCTCGGCGACTTCGCCCATGGCCCCTTTGATGTAGCAATAGTTCAGGGTGGGGAACTGGGTGTACCAAGGATCTACGGAGATCTTCTGGGCTTTTTTTGACCTTTCGAGGGCCGCGCCATAGTCGCCTTCGATCATGTGACTCCAACCGATGGCGCAGTGCCCCATCACCATGCTGCGGACGTTGGAGTGCTTGCGCCCGAACTGGAGTAGTTTGCGTCCGTCACTCTCCGTGGCCGCCCGGCGGCCGGCATGCAGGTGGGTCCAGGCGGATCCACCTAAAGAGTTGAAGTAGATGTAGTGTTCATTGACCCGGCCCTCTTCAAAGAGGGCCATGCCCTCCTGGGCGTGGGCCAAGGCCTCATCGAACTTGCCCAGCTCGGACTGCGCCCAGGCCAGCCAGGCGCAGGCGTACCCGATGGTCATCGGATCATCGTGGCTATGGCCCCATTCATAGGCCTGCAGAAGGTAGTCTTCCGATTTTCGGAAACGCGCCCGGTGCCAGAGGGCGCAGCCCATGACGGCGTAAAAGCGGCCGCGTACGGCACGGGCGCCCTCGGATTCGGCCAGATCGAGGTGGCTTTCAAGGAGAGCCAGAAGACCTTTGAAATCACCCAGATAATAAAAGACAAAGGCCCAGTTGATGAGGACATTGGAGAGGTTTTTCTGGACCTCGGGATCGTCTTTGTCCATTTTATTAAGAAGCGTAAAGGCATCTTCGAAGTAGGCTTGAGACTCCGCCAGAGCGCAGCGTTTGAGGCTCTTGCTGCCGGAGCGGATCAGGTAGTGGACTGCCTTGTAGATCGAGCGACCGCGCTGATAATGGTAGGCCAGGGTTTCATAAAACTCCGTGATGCGATCGGCGAAAACCGTTTCCATCACCTTGGCGATGTGTTCATGGATATCCATACGCTCGCTGCGCAGGAGGCTTTTATAGCTGACCTCCTGGGTCAGGGCGTGCTTGAAGGCGAACTCCAACTCGGGGACGATGGTGCGCGCGTGCACCAGATCGATGCGCTCGAGATCGTTGAAGCGCCGCTCCAGCTCGGATTCATAGCTGGTGATGCGCTCCAGAATGGCGAAGAGAAAGGCCCGTCCGATGACGGAGGCCTCCTGGAGGATGCGCTTGCTGTGCTTTTCCAGACGGTCCAGGCGGGCGCTGATCACCCCATGGACCGAGGCGGGGATGTCCGTCGCCTGGAAGTTCTTGGCCAGTTTCCAGCCGCTGGCCGTTGCCGATAAAATCCCCGCGTCGAGCAGGGCGTTGATCACCTCTTCGAGATAGAAGGGGTTTCCGCCGGCGCGTTGGTGCACGAGCTGGTGTAGTTGGGGCGGGAGGTGGTCGCTCTCCAGCATGGAGGCTAGCATGACGCGCGTCTCACTTGCGGAGAGTTCCTTGAGCATCAGGTCGTGGTACAGGCTGCCAAGGGTGCGCAACTGGTAGTGGCTGAAGAGGTTGAAGGGGGGCCGGTAGGTGCACACCAAAATGCTGGCAGCCCTGAAGTTGGCGGCCAGTTTTTTGAGCAAGCTCAGGGTGCCACTGTCGGCCCAATGCAGATCCTCCACGCAAAAGACAGTGGGCGCCTGGCGCGCCACGGCGAGCATGATTTCGTAAGTGGCCTCGTAGAGGCGTTCGTGCCATACTTCGGGGCTGGTGCCCTCGATCTCCGGGTAGACACCGCCGTATAAGCTGCCGATATAGGGTAGGATGTCTTCACGTGGTCCCATCAGGGCGTGGACCCCGTCGGTGAGCTTGGCGCGCAGCACCTCGGCCGGGTCGCTTTCTTCGATACCCCAGAGGCGGTTAATCAGGTCGATGAGGGGATAGTAGGCGGAGCTTTGGGTGTAGGCATAGGCACGCCCCTCCACCCACTGCACGCCTTTGGTTTTGAGGGCGGTTTTAAACTCCAGGAGCAGGCGACTCTTGCCCGTGCCGGCATCGCCCCTGAGGGTGATGATACTCCCCTCGCGGGCCAGCATGTTTTGATAGGCGCTGTGCATGGTCGACAGCTCAGCCTGGCGGCCCACCAGAGTGGCACGCACCCCCGAGGGTTGGTGAAGGGTTTCCGGGCGGGTTTTGGCGCCTTTCACCTTGTAGATCTGGAGGCGTCTGGACTTGCCCTTGACGCGGGTACTGGGGCCGATCTCAAAATCGATATGCCCCTTGGCCAGGCGATAGGTGCCGGGGCCCACGACGATTTCGTCCGCCGCGGCCAGATCCGCCAGGCGGGAGGCGGTGTTGATCGTATCCCCGGCGACACCGTGGCGGCCGTGCTCCAGATCCACATGGCCGGTCACCACCAGGCCGGAATTGACCCCCGTGTGCATGCTCAGTTGATGACCCCCCAGGCGCTTGCTGAACTCGCGCCCCTTTTCGCGCACCAGCTTGTGAATATCGAGGGCCCCGCGAATGGCCCGAACGGCGTCGTCCTCATGGGCGATAGGGGTGCCGAAAAGGGCCAGGATGCCGTCGCCGATGATGCGTTCGATGGTGCCCTCGTAGCGCTCGACGATGGCTACTACTTCGGCGAAAACCTGGCTCATCACCTCCTTGACCTCTTCGGGGTCGATCTTCTCCAAGAGAGCGGTGTAGCCCGTCAAATCGGAAAAGACCACGGTGATGTGTTTGCGCTCACTCACTCCGATGGGCGTTTCCATGTCCGGTCGATGGGCGGGGCCGGGGATTGTCCCGTCTGCGTCGGCCAGGCCTGCGCCGCACTCGCTGCAGAAATTGTTGGTGGGCACATTGGGGGTCTGGCAATGGGGGCAGGGCAGCCCCAGGCGCTGACCGCACTGGCCACAGAATTTTGCATGGCGCAGGTTGTCGTGTTGACAATGGGAACAGAGCATGGGCACCCTTTCCTTGACGATAGAGCGTTATCGGCGGTGCGTTGGCATCTGCGCGCGGGATGAAGCCCCACCGTCTATCTGCTAAACCTTCGGATCTGCTATTCATTGGGCGTCGGACGGTGTTTGACTTGCCAACTTTGAAGAGAGTTATCTATACTACCGGTCCGACGGGGTTCGTGTCAAGCATGGTAAGGGGTTTAAGTGGTGAATAATTCTAATGTTTCTTGCTATGAGCAGTCAAGGTCGGCCGCAGTTTGCTTCAAGGTGTGGAGGTGGTCATGGCGGTGATTGGGCTCACCGGCGGTATCGCCAGCGGCAAGTCTACCGTGGCTGGGATGCTGACCGCTGAAGGCGCCGAAATCATCGACGCCGACCTGCTGGCTCGCCAGGCGGTCCAGCCCGGCCGGGCGGCATATAAGGCTGTGGTAGCTGCCTTCGGGTCCCAGGTGGTGGCCAAAGGCGGACAGCTGGATCGTCAGCGCCTGGGCGCCCTGGTATTCGCGGATGATGCGCGTCGTAAGCAGCTCGAGGGCCTGATCCATCCCTTTGTCCGCGAGGAGACGGAAAAAAAGCGTCTGGAGATCGCTCGCCGCAGGCCCGGAGCCCTCATTGTGCTGGACGTGCCCCTGCTCTTCGAGTCTGAAATGGATCGGGGTTTGACGGAGATCGTCGTCGTTTATGTGCCCCGCGATCTCCAATTGGAACGACTCATGAAACGCGACGGACTCAGCGAAGGCGAGGCCCAGACGCGTATCGCCGCCCAATTGGACCTGGAGATCAAACGCAGGCGCGCCACCCGCGTGATTGACAACAGCGGCAGCCGTGATGAGACTCGGTGCCAGGTGGCGGCCCTGTACCGCGACCTGCTGGGTGAGGATAGCGGTTGACACCACGGTCGCGGCATTATATTTGCTTCTGTTTGCGGGCTGAATCTGAGCCCGTTTTTTTATGCCGCCATAACGCTTCATTCGACCTTGTGAATTTTGAGGCCTCTATATTGCTGAGGATTTCAGTCCCATGAACAAGCAGCACCAGAAAGAGATAGACCGCCGCCGGACCTTCGGCATCATCAGCCACCCGGACGCCGGCAAGACCACCCTCACGGAGAAACTGCTCCTCTTCGGGGGCGCCATCCAGATGGCGGGCGCCGTCAAGGCCCGCCGGGCCACGCGTCACGCCACCAGCGACTGGATGAGCATCGAGCAGGAGCGTGGCATCTCAGTGACCACCTCGGTGATGAAGTTTCATTATGATGGTTTCGAAGTGAACTTGCTGGATACGCCCGGTCACCAGGACTTCTCCGAAGACACCTACCGGGTGCTCACCGCCGTGGACAGCGCCCTCATGGTCATCGACAGCGCCAAGGGGGTGGAACCCCAGACCGAGAAACTCATGGGCGTCTGCCGCATGCGCAACACCCCCATCATCACCTTCATCAACAAGCTGGACCGCGAAGGGTTGGAACCACTGGATATCCTCAGCGACATCGAGGATAAGCTGCAGATCGAGTGTACGCCCCTCTCCTGGCCCATCGGCATGGGCAAACGCTTCCGGGGGGTTTACAACCTCCACCGAAAACAACTCAATCTTTTCACCGCCGGCGGTAAGACCCGCCACACGGACAATCTGGTCATCGAGGACCTGGGTGATCCCCGCCTGGACGAGATCCTCGGCAGCCAGGCCGATCAATTGCGTGAAGATATCGAGCTCCTCGAGGGGGCGGCCAACCCCCTCAGTTTTGAAGATTACCTAAAGGGCAGCCAGACCCCCGTCTTCTTCGGCAGCGCCATCAACAACTTCGGGGTTCAGGAGCTACTGGACGCCTTTGTGGAGATGGCCCCCGGGCCCCAGCCACGGGCCACCCAGACCCGCGAGGTCTCTCCGTATGAGGAGAAGTTCAGCGGCTTCGCCTTTAAGATCCAGGCCAACATGGACCCCGCCCACCGGGACCGCATCGCCTTTGTGCGGGTCTGTTCGGGCAAATTCCAGCGCGGCATGAAGGTCATGCACCACCGCATTGGCAAAGAGGTCACCCTGAGCAAGGCCACTATCTTCATGGCCCAAGACCGCTCCCACGTGGAGGAAGCCTACCCCGGCGACATCATCGGCATCCACAACCACGGGACCATCAAGATCGGCGATACCTTCACCACCAAAGAGAAGCTCCAGTTCACCGGCATCCCCAACTTCGCTCCCGACCACTTCCGGCGCGTGCGTCTGCGCGACCCCCTCAAGAGCAAGCAATTGCAGAAAGGCCTGACCCAACTGGCCGAAGAGGGCGCCGTGCAGTTCTTCAGGCCTCTGGTGGACAACAGCTATGTGCTGGGGGCGGTGGGGGTTTTGCAGTTCGACGTGACCATGGCGCGCCTCAAGGCCGAGTATGGGGTCAAGGCGGAGACCGAGGTTGTGGATTATGCCCTGGCGCGCTGGGTGACCTGCGAGGACAGGAACAAACTAAAAGCCTTCGAGAGGGCCAAGCAGGGCGAGTTGGGCCGAGACGCCCAGGGCCACCTGACCTTCTTGGGGCGCACCCACTGGCGCCTGGAGCATGCCATGGAGGAGTGGCCCGAGATTGCCTTCCACAAAGCGCGTGAGCACGCTTAGAAGTATTGTCAGTACCTGGCGATGCAGCCTGACATTCGCTGACCTGAGTGTTATTGTAATTGCTTAGATCAGGGGGTGAGCGTCGCGCGTGGCGGAGCCAAAGCCGAAGTCCCCGACGTCAAAAATGACAGCCGATTGTCCCTTGGCCGGCTATTGCAACAACCCCTGCTTCACCAGCATCTTGCTCAAGGTCCCTGGGTCGTAGCCGTTGAGACGCTGCTTACCCACGAGGATCAGGGGCACCCCGCGTCCATTCAGCATGCCAAAAACCTGACGCGCCTTTTCCGAATGATCCAGGTTGAATTCTGTGTAGGGCACATTTTTATCCGCCAGAAACCGCTTGGCGGCGGCGCAATAGGTGCAGCTGTCGTTGGTGAAGATGGCCACCGTTTGAGGGGTCCAGTCTTCTGGATTTGCCTGCGCCTCGTCTTGCGCCCAATGGCGCACCAGGCTGACCAAGGTGATGGCCGCAACGACCAGGGCAATGACCAGCACACCCTTGCGGGTGGAGATCTGTTTGGGGGGCGTATCCGATTTCATGGAGGTCCTTGGCACGGGTTCGCAGCAGAGGGCTTACCAACTGCCCTGGAGTCGCTGGGTTGATAGGAGCAAGAACCGTGCACAAAGGGCGAAACTATGTTTCGCTTGGCTATTTGCCTCTCGGCAAATAGCTGGGCCGGGCGGTTCAAGTTGCAGTCTTTCCCCTTAGGGGCTGTTGAGATGCAGATTGGAAGGCGAAACTATGTTTCGCTTGGCCGTTTGCCTCTCGGCAAATAGCAACATAACCTCAGTTAGGCTCGTTGGCCAAGAGGGCGTCCATGATCGCTGGCAAAAGGGCGTCGGTCTGTTCGATGGGAAACCGGCAGGCCCCGGCACCGCGGTGGCCGCCGCCGTGGTAATTGCTGAGCAGCTTGCCCACGTTGACCTGACAGCCCTCCTTGAGGATACTGTGGCCCACCTTGACAACCAGTTTGCCATAGTAATGGTAGAGCTTGACGTTGACCACTGCGTCCGGAAAGAGGGCGTAGACCAGAAAGCGGTTGCCATCGGGGGGATGGTCGATGGCGCGGAAGTCGGTGACAGAAACCTCCGCCTGCATGTGGGTATGTTTCTGCAGATAGCCTTCATATACGCGGTTTTCAGTGATCACTTCGCGGCAACGCTGGGCCACCTTTTTATCGGCCAGCACCTGTTCCAGGGGCTGCTCCTGGAGAAGATCCAGCAAGCGATCGGCATAAATCAGGTCCTCGGTGGTGCGTCCGGCCAGGGTCATGGAGAGGAGTACATAGGGGAATTTCTCCGGGGACACGATCTCTTCGAGGCTGAGATCGGCCGAGTCGATTTTGTCGGTGGCGGTCACCAACTCGTCGAAGTCGCGCGTGAAACGGCCTTTGTAATAGTCAAAGATGACGCCTGCGGCTGACGGAGCAATGGCGAAGCCCCCCTCGAAGGGCCGGTCGATCTGATTGGAGAAGTGGTGGTCGAACCACAGGCCGCAACGCTCGTCAAAGGGCAGGTTGGCGATGATGTCCTCCGGCTGGACGGCCGTCGTTCCTTGCTGGATGTCGCTGGGTTGAGTCCAGACCACGGTTGCCGTGGCACCGAGGATATCACGCAGTAAAACGGCGCAGACCACACCGTCAAAATCGGGTCGAGTAAGTATTCTCATTGCAGCACCTCAAGGGGCGATTGCGTTGGGTCGCAAGATAATGATAAGTTGAGGAAAGAAAATAATTTAACAGGTCTATTAGGTGAATGCAATCCACGCTGGGAATTGGATCACAGCGGCTACTTAATTCGCACTCGCAGGGCAGCTTGGAATGGTTGCCCGGTATTTGGGATTACTTTTTATGTTCACCATCCTCGTCGTCTGCACCGGCAACATCTGCCGCAGTCCCATGGCCGAAGGGCTCCTCAGGGGCGCTCTCCCACGAAACTTACGGGAGCGCGTAGAGGTTCGCTCGGCGGGCACCTACGCCATGCACGGCAACGCGGCCACCCCCGAGGCAGTGGCCGCTGCGGCCCATTTCGGGGTGGATATCGCCTCCCACCGGGCGCGCTTGCTCAACAAGGAGATGATTCTCTCCGCCGACCTGATCCTGGCCATGGAGCACCACCACCTCAAGACCATCAAGAGCGCCTTTCTTTTTCAGCGAACCCCCGTGCGATTGCTGGGAAGTTTCGGTCCCCAAGGCAGCCCCGAGGAGATCGACGACCCCTATGGCGAACCCCTGGAGGCCTATCTGCGGGCGGCCAAACGGATCCTGGCCTGCCTGCCCGGCGCCATCCAGGAGATCACCAAGCGGGTGAAACCGTGAATCCGACATGACTCCTACGGAAGCAATCGCCGCTCTGCACTATCGCTTCTGCCCCCTGTGTGGCAAGCCGCTTCGGCCTGTGCAGATCGGCGGGCGGCCCCGGGCACACTGCAACCGCTGCGGCCGAACCTTCTACCGCAATCCCACCGTGGGCGTCGCCGTCGTAGTGGTTGAAGCGGGTCAGCTTTTGCTGGTGCGCCGCAACGGCAGTCACAAAGGCCAGTGGTGCATCCCCTGCGGACATGTGGAATGGGATGAAGATGTACGGGGTGCCGCCTGCCGTGAATTGAGGGAGGAGACCGGCCTGGTGGTCGAACTGGGCGCCGTCCTGGCCGTGCACTCCAATTTTCACGACCCCCAAAGCCACACGGTTGGCATCTGGTTCTGGGGCCGCCGCCGTGGTGGAGAGTTGCTGGCCGGCAGCGACGCATCCGAGGCGCTCTTCTTTCCTTTTGCCGCCCTACCCGAGGCCATGGCCTTCCCCACGGATCTCGAAGTAGTGGAGACCCTCAAACCCCTGGTGGCGGAAAGCGGGACCGCCGGAGACCTCTTCATGCCCCAGGTCCCCCCAACAAAGATCTGATGGGCACCCTACGCCAGGAGATGATTGCCCTCTTGATGCAGGCACCCTTGGATGTTCGCGATTTGGCCACCGCCCTGGAGATCCGCGATACCGAGGCCGCCGAGCACCTCGAGCACATCGCCCGGTCCATCAAGAACCAAGGGCGTGCGCTGCAGATAACTCCCGCTTACTGCCGCCAGTGCGACTATGCCTTCAGAAAACGCCAGCGTTTCACCCGGCCCGGGCGCTGTCCGCACTGCAAGTCCAGCTGGATCCAGGGTGCCGTTTACTTCATCGAAGATTGAATTCTTTATGCCCGAACCAAAGCAATAGCGTATGTTAGATAAAGCAATCCAAGACTACTTCAGCAGTGACTATGCCCAATGTATGGGGTGCGGAAATCAGAACGCGGATGGATTTCAGATCAAAACCTACTGGGATGGCCGCCAGGGCAGCATATCGTTTCCGGCCGCAGCCCAACCAGAGAGCCTTCCCGGGTGTGCTCTACGGCGGGATGATCGCCTCCATCATGGATTGCCATTGCATCGGGACGGCCATTGCCGGGGCCTATGATCGGGAGGAACGTCCCCCCGGCAGCCTGCCGATGATCATGCACGTTACCGCCAACCTGAATGTCAGCTACTTGAAGTCGACCCCCATGGATGTGGAACTGCAAAGGACTTGATCGGAGCGCCTCTCTCAAGTAAAAGGACAATTTTGCCGATAGAGGGAGTAAGCATTTGGGAAGGCTGCTGTGAGCTATCGGTTGCCTTTTTATCAGCTGAATCTTAGGGGCTCCATATCGGCCATCATCGCCCCATACCGACGCCTATTGTCGATAGGAGCCGTTCAGACAACGTGTTCGCGTCCCTCTCTGACCGGACATCAACCGGAGGTGATTGTTCCAAATGTTCCAGTTCCTATCCACGCGTGCCGCTGACCTAGCCCTGATCATTGGTACCTTTGTCATGATCCACATGGTGCACCGTCTTACCTTCAATCATCTTCATCACCAGCCGGCCCGGACGGAGGATTATGTCTTCAAGACGGCGCGGCTCTTTGCCCGCAGTGAATTCGACGTCTTCTGCAAAGCGGCCGAGGATTGGCCCGTCTCCAGGGCCGACATCGAGGCCGACTTCAAGCGCTACCTCAAGGATCAGCACACCCCCTGCTATGTGAACGCCTTCGTGCGCCAGCACAAGGATCAACTGGACCGCCTCCACCTGCCCCCGTGGTGATGACTGTCGGGGCCACCGAGTGTCAACAACACTTAACCAAACGATTCTCCAAAGAAGAAAAAACTCTGGATAGCCGGCCGGAGCCAGGGTCAATGCGTTAGCCCATCTTCAGGACGGCCGTATGTATTGCCTGGGTGTCCGATGGTGCGCTATCCTGAAAACATTGGCTCAACTGGGGAGCCAGGGCGGGGGTGACAAGGGTGTTGAAGGGCGGCCTTTCTCGCGGCGGCAGCTTTTTCCCACACGGTTGGGGGTCGAGCTTGTAGGCGTCCACAAAACCCAAGTGGGTTAGCGCGGTTGCCAGTGTGTCGCCCGTCTCAGGACAACTGGATGCGCTTTGTTCTGATGTGACTTGGGAATCTTCAGGGTATCGACTGAAGAAGATCAGCTTGTCGCGTTGAAGCCCCTGCACTTGGGCCAGCACAAGGGGCGCAAGGGCGGAAGGCGAGGCGTGCCCCGACAGGTCGCATCCAAAGAGGTGAAAATCGCCGATACATACGTGGAGAAATTGGTGCCCCGCAAGATCATCTGACGCTTCGACCTGCAAGAAGGGACAGCGCGATGCAAGGATGAGGGCCTCCACCTCCGGCTCGGTGTCGATAGGGGTTTGGTACACCATCCCCAGGCGGTCCAGTCCGGCCCTTAGCATCATACCACGCATGCCGGTTCTGAAGCCCGAGATGAGCAGGACATCCGCGCCCATGCGGGCGATACGGTTAGAGAGCGCTTCAAAGGGACGGTGCTGGTTCAGCTTGAGGCAGATTGATCCGATCCGTAAGCTCATGGTTTGTCCCGTTGCAAGGGGTTGCGATCAGTTTCGATTCATTTGGCGATGATGAACGCGGATCCACTCCTTGGAGTTTGTGAAAATAATAGCATAAAATCCATTTCGCTGTCCGAAAAACTTGCCCGTAAATGGTGATCCTGAGATAGGTTACCTTAATATTCGAAGAGAGCCCAAAGCCTTGATCTGGATCGCCATCTATAATAAGCTTTTGCCAATATCCCTATTGCTGCACGCATGCTTCCGGGCTGCATCCCTACGCCCTTCAAACAACAGGGGGGAAGATTGGCCACTGCGACTCGATCCTACCACACGTTTCTCACGGCTATTCAAGGATCCATCCCAACCGAACGCATCATCAACGATCCCTTGCGAACCCTCGCCTACGGGACCGACGCCAGTTTTTATCGACTGATTCCCAAGGTCGTCGTCAAAGCGGAGAGCGAAGCAGAAGTCATAACCATCCTGCAAACCGCCCATGGGATGGACCTGCCGGTGACCTTCCGGGCTGCCGGCACCAGTCTCTCCGGGCAGGCCGTCACCGACAGCATTCTGCTGGTGGCCGGTAACTGCTGGACCGACCACACGATCCTCGACGGCGGTGGGCGCATTCGTCTGCAGCCCGGCATCATCGGCGCCCAGGCCAATCGCTACCTGGCGCCCTTGGGGAAGAAGATTGGCCCTGACCCGGCCTCCATCAACGCCGCCATGATCGGCGGCATCGCCGCCAACAATGCCAGCGGCATGTGCTGCGGAACGGCTGAGAACAGCTATAAAACCTTGGATAGCCTTCGCATCGTACTGGCCGACGGCAGCCTTCTGGACACCGGCGATGCGGCTAGCCGGGAGCGTTTTGCCACCAGCCATGCCCCACTGTTGGACCAACTGGCGGCGCTGGCTGCCGATGTGCGCGCCAATCCGCCCTTGGCCGAGCGCATCCGCCACAAGTACAAGCTCAAGAACACCACCGGATACAGCCTCAACGCCCTGGTGGATTACGAAGACCCCTTCGACATCCTGGCCCACCTGATGATCGGCAGCGAGGGGACCCTGGGCTTCATCTCCGAGGTCGTCTACCGCACCGTGGTGGAGCATCCCCACAAGGCGTCGGCCCTGATGATCTTCGCCAATATCGAGGACGCCTGCCGGGCGGTCTTCTTTCTCAAGACGGTCAACGTCAACGCCGTGGAACTGATGGATCGCGCCGCCCTGCGCTCGGTGGAGAACAAAGCCGGCATGCCGGCCTTCCTCAAAACCCTGCCTGAAACCGCCACGGCCCTGCTGGTGGAGACGCGGGCCGAAAACGAAGACGAGCTGCAGTATAATGTGGCCATGATCATCCAGGCTTTGGACGGCGTCCCCCTGACCTCAACGGCCGGCATGCAGGCCTTCAGCGAGAAGTCGTCCTTCACGCCCATGCGTTGCGCGGCCACCCATCTGCCCGTGCAGTTCACCGATGTGACCGCCGAGTACACCCTGTTGTGGAACATCCGCAAGGGCCTCTTTCCTTCGGTGGGGGCCGTGCGCCGCAGCGGTACCACGGTGATCATCGAAGACGTTGCCTTTCCCCTGCAACAGCTGGCCGCCGCCACCCTCGAACTCCAGCAGCTCTTCATGAAGTACCACTACGACGAGGCCATTATCTTCGGGCACGCCCTTGAGGGCAACCTGCATTTTGTATTCACCCAGGATTTCAGCCAGAACTCGGAGGTGGAACGATACCGCGCCTTCATGGATGAGGTCTGTCACATGGTGGTGGACAGCTACGATGGCTCCCTCAAGGCCGAGCATGGCACCGGCCGCAACATGGCGCCCTACGTCGTTTTGGAGTGGGGGGCCGAGGCTTACGCGCTCATGCAGCGCATCAAAAAGATCTTCGACCCCGCCGGCCTGCTCAATCCGGGGGTGATTCTCTCGGACAACCCCGAGACCCATATCGAGAATCTCAAGCCCATGCCCGCTGCCGACGACTTGGTGGACAAGTGCATTGAGTGCGGCTTCTGCGAGGCGATTTGTCCATCCAAGAATCTGAGCCTCACCCCGCGGCAGCGCATCGTCATCCAGCGTGAGATCGGTCGCCTGCGGAACACTTGTCAGAACCCCGAGCGCCTGGCGGAATTGGAGGCGAGTTACCGCTACCTGGGTGAGCAGACCTGTGCCGTGGACGGCCTCTGCGCCACGAGCTGCCCGGTGGAGATCAACACCGGTGATTACACCAAAAAGATCCGCCGTGCCCATGTGGCCGGTTTTATCCCCCAGAAGCTGGCCGATCTGGCCGGCAATCACTACGAACTTGTCTGTGCCCTTTTACGTACCGGTCTCAAACTGGCCCATGGACTACACCGCCTGATAGGGACACAAACCATGGCCGCCATGGCGGAGACGGCCCGCCGCCTAAGCAAGGATCGTCTGCCCGCCTGGAACCCCTACATGCCCCGGGGCATCGATCCCCCTGCCGCCGTTTCGATCGACCCCGTGCTGCCCCGACGGGCCGTTTATTTCCCTGCCTGTATCAACAACGTCATGGGACCGGCTTTAGGCGATCCGGACCGGACCCCCCTGCATGAGGTCATCCTGCGCGTAATGAAAAGAGCCGGTTACCAGGTGGTGTTGCCTCCCAAAGGAAGGGTCTTCTGCTGCGGGACGCCCTTTGAAAGCAAAGGCTTCCAGGTCCAGGCCGATCGCAAAGCCGCAGAACTCAATACGCTGCTCCTGGCGGCTTCGCGGGGCGGGCGCGACCCCATCCTCTGCGATACGGCTCCCTGCGTCTATCGCCTACGCCAGGTCCTCTCCCCGGAACTCAAGGTCTACGAGCCGGTGGGCTTCATCCAAGCCCATCTCCTGGAGCACCTGGATATCACTCCCTTGGGGGAAACCATCGCCGTGCACATCACCTGCAGCAGCCGCAAGATGGGGCTGGAAGACGCCTTTCGCACAGTGGCCACCGCCCTGGCCGCCGAGGCCATCTTTCCCGACGACGTGAGCTGCTGCGGCTGGGCCGGTGACCGGGGCTTCAACTTCCCGGAGCTCACCGCCGCCGCCCTTACCCCCCTCAAGGCCGCCCTGGGCGGCCGTTGCACCAGCGGCTTTTCTAACAGCCGCACTTGCGAGATCGGGCTCTCCCAGCACAGCGGGATTTACTACAAGTCGATCTTCTATCTCCTCGACCGTTGCAGCCGTCCTGGTTAGGGACTCACCGCAAAAACGAAACAGGCTAGGAGGCACCCGCCTGCTCTGCTCGCACGGGAGGATCCATTTTTCAGGGTCGGATCCACTATCGTTCTAAAAAAGTGAGCGGGAAACACCGCAATGTGGTACTATCCGCTTAATATTTTAAAGAATTTCTGTAGTCTTTGTGTTTAGAACATCTTGATTGGGTAAGGTTAATGAAGCGGGAAAGCTGCTTTGATGGAACGAAAACGAGAATAATCGATAATCCCAATGTGCTACCATTGAGAGCTCATCATGAAAAAGTGCCCTTTCTGCAGTGAAGATATCCAAGATGATGCGATTAAGTGTAGACACTGCGGTGAATTTCTTGATGGCGACATTGACCCGCGCCTTGCCAATGAAAACCTTCGATGGTATTTCCGAAAATCGTTTATTGTCATTGCATTCGCTTGCGTAGGCCCTTTGGCCTTGCCTCTGATTTGGTGGCGTCCACAAACTACACGGGCATGGAAAGTCGGACTTACAATAGGAACACTTGCTCTCAGTTGGATCTTGTTTCAGATTTCAATAGACGCCATTCATACGCTAAAGGAGTACTACAAGCTGTTGGAAGGATTCTGAAGTGTTCAATTCGGTAGTATCCCTCCAGAAACGGCACCTCTCGCCCGACTACGGCGTTGGAAGACAATTACAAATCCTCGAAATATAACCAATATTCCTCCGGTTTGGAATTGTCATCCGCCTTGAACTCGGGCGAGATTCACCATTTCTGGATGGACATTATGTAGAACCGACGGAAACAACCCAAACGCGGATTTGGGTTCAAACTATCTGACTTGAATAACGAGCTGGTGCAGTTTTCGTGTTGGTAACCAGGCGACTCGGCGGTCCACTCGAACGGCTGTCAAGGGTCAGCTGCTCAGGCACCCAAAAGGGGGTGGCTGGCGAGCAATTGATCGAGGCGCTCCCTGACCTCATCGCGAATGGGAAGCGGGGGCAGGCTCTCGCTACGGTTTTCGAGGAGGGCGCCGTCGGCGGTGCGTTGCTCCTCGCTTTCCTCCAGGACATTGCTGAGCAGGCGGCGGGCCAGGGGGGGCAGGGCGCGGGGGAGTTTGATACCCAATAAGATACCCCACACGCCGGTCCAGGCGCGTGCCAGGCTGATAGAGTGGTAGCCCCCGCCGCCCAAGACCAGCAGGCGCGGGATCGCGGCGCCACCGCCAGAGTGGCGCGGAGCGCTCTGGTAAACTCCGGTGACGATCTCCAGGAAGAGGTCTGTGGAGATGTTGAACTTGCCCAGGGGATCTGGCGCCAGAATGTCGGTGCCGGCCTGGACCACCACGACATCGGGGCGAAAACGTGCCAGCAGCCGTGGCCAGAGGGTGGCGAAGCAGAGGCGGTACTCGGCGTCATGGGTGCCCTTGGGCAGGGGCAGATTGACGGCATAACCGCTCTCGCCTCGGTCGATGATACGGCCCCCCCGGCGGGGATAGGCGTAGCTGGTGTCCATGTGCAGGGAGACCGTGAGGACCTGGTCGTCGTCTGTGAAGGCGGCCTCCACCCCGTCGCCGTGGTGGGCGTCCATATCCAGGTAGAGCACGCGCCAGCCGTTGGCGCAGAGGCGGCGCACGCCCATGACGGCGTCGTTGAAGTAGCAGAAGCCGCGCGCCTTGGCCGGCATGGCGTGGTGCATGCCGCCGGCCGGATTGAAGGCCGTTTTCCCTGAAATGACGGTTTCGGCAGCCTGGATGCTGGCACCGGCGGCGGTGGCCGGGAGAGTGAAGATCCTGGTGAAGAAAGGGTTTTCGAAGTTGCCCAGGTTGAAGCGCACGCCGTCCCCCCAATTGACGCTCCCCCGCTCTTCAGAGCGCTTCAGGGCTTCGATATAGTCGGGCACGTGGGCCAGGGCCAGTTCTTCCTCAGTGGCCACGCGGGCCTCGCGGTGCTGGCCGGGCGCGAGAGCGCCGTAGAGGCGGATGAGGTCTTCGGTGAGGGCCACCCGCGGAATTTCCAGGGGATGGCGACCATCGTAGTCTTGACCCCTGAAGAGGGGGGATGTGAAGAGGAGGGCTCTATCACCGGATTTCGTCGCCTGCATATCTTGAGACCTATTCCAATCTTGGAACCGAATTTTTATATTTGCTAACTATTCCATGGGCGGGCATGTGGGGTCTTGGTGGTCGCCGTGAAAGCGGATCAAGCCCTCCTGGGCCGTGGAGGCTACCAGGCACCCGTCGCGGGTGAAGAAGCGCCCGTTGCTCAGGCCGCGTGCGCCGCAGGCGTTGGAACTCCTCATCTCGTAAAGCAGCCATTCGTCGATGCGGAAATCGCGGTGGAACCACATGGCGTGATCCAGACTGGCGACCTGCATCTGGGGCTCCCAGAAAGTATGCCCATGGGGGTAGAGGGCGGTCGCGACCAAACCGAAGTCCGAGGCGTAGGCTAGTAGATAACGGTGGGTGCTGGCGTCGGCCGGGATCTCATGCAGGGCCTTGATCCAGGCGTAGCGATGGGGCGGCTGCTTTTCCGGTGCAAAAGGGTCGATAGGGTCGATGGGACGGATCTCGATGGGTTTTTTACAGAGGAGCTTTTCACGGAAGACGGCCGGGATCTTGTCCTGGAGGCGCAGAGCCGTCTCCAACTCCGATTCGGTCCCTTCTGGGCCGGGAACATCCGGCATCTCGTCCTGGTGGGTGAAACCAGCCTCCGTAATCTGGAATGAGACCGACATGAAGAAGATCGGGCGTCCCTTCTGGATGGCCACCGTGCGGCGGGTGCTGAAGCTTCGTCCGTCGCGCATGACATCCACTTGATAGACGATGGGCTGAGTGGCGTCCCCCCCGCGCATGAAATAGGCGTGCAGGCTGTGGGCGCTGCGCTCCGGGACCACAGTCTGTGAAGCGGCCGACAGTGCCTGGCCCAAGACCTGGCCGCCGAAGACGTTGCCGAAGCCCAGGTCCTGGCTCTGGCCGCGGAAAATGTTCTCCTCAATTTTCTCGAGTTTGAGCAGTTTGCACAACTCTTTGAGGACGTCGCCGGGGACGCAGGCACTCATGGGGCACTCCTTTCGGCCGGCCTTGCTGACAGTTGGAATTGGGCCAGGTACAAGTGTGGATTCAAGATCGTCTCAGTAGGGTCGCTGAAGCCATAGGGGCGTAACATCTCCGCAACCTCGGATGGTGCGAGGCGGATATGAAGCGGTGGACCCGGAGGGCCGTCAACCTTTGCGAACTCCACAATAGCCAGGCGGCCACCCGGTTTGAGTACCCGGGCGATCTCCTCAAGGGCTCCTGTGTGATTGCCCTCTGTCACCAGATCGTGCAGGACGGTGGCCATGAGGCAGAGATCCACCGAGGCATCGGTGAGGGGCAGAGCCTCACCGGCATCGGCTCTATGGGCCCGGATTTGGCTTAGACCCTGTGAGCGGGCTCGTTCTTCTACCGCCGCCACGCCCTCAGCCCACATGTCCACGGCGTGGATAGTACCCCCGGCGCCGATATAGTCGGCGGCGGCAAAGGTGTAGTTACCCCGGCCGCAGCCCAAGTCAAGCAGGACTAGGTCGGGTCTTAGCTTGAGAAGCTGGATGAGCCGCTGCCCATCGATGAGGTCGAAACTGGTTTTTCCGGCACCGGCAGGATGATGAGCCATGTTGAGTTTCCTTTCCGTACCCCTGGGAAGTCTCCCACTGATCTCCTGATCAGCGCGAGGCCAGATCCTCTTCCTCAATTATACAATGGCACTCGGGGCAGGTGTCGATGAGATGGTTCTCACTATCGAAAAAGCGTACCTGCCAACCCTGGTCCGATGGAAGATATTCGATCCATATTTCGGCCCCACAGGGGCAGTATCCAACGCTGCTGTGGATCATACCAACACCACCTAAGTGTGAAACAATTCGGCAAAGCGCTCAATCTCCTCTGGCCCGAAGACGGATATGCCATGGTCGTTTAACAGGGCTGTTGTGACCCCCTTGCCGGGGATCAGAGTGCCCTCGAAGCGGCCATTGTAGATCTGCCGGCTTCCGCAGGAGGGGCTGCGCTGGCAAAGGAGGGCCTGCTTGATCCCGTGAACCTGTGCCAAACTAAGAGCTGCCTTTGCACCAGCTACAAAGGCAGCCGTCACATCATCGTCGGCTGCGGTTCTAACGACAGCTTTGCCCCTTACGACATCCCTGCCTGTGCCGCCGCATATCTCCGCCGGCGGGCGCGGAACAGGCAGCCCGCCCATCACCTCAGGACAGCAGGGCACCAGCCGGCCAGCCTCTTCCCAGGCCATGATAAGGGGGTGGATCAGTCGCTGATGGCCACCGTCGTAGCGCACTTTATTACCCACCAGGCAGGCGCTGATGAGGATTTTGCTCTGCTGCCTAGCGCTTATGTCAGTGCCTTCAGCGGCCATTTAAGCCTTTGGCCCAAGCGGCCTTGTCGAACGCCGGGGGGCTGAAGGCGCGCATGGTCTCAAGCAGGGCCGCCGGTTCATCGGCGGTGAGTACCAGTTGGCGCTGCACATCGGCCATGAACTGGGCTGTGGCGATCTCGTCCAAGAATTTCAGCAGTGTATCGAAATAGCCCTTCGTGTTGAGCAGGGCGCAGGGTTTTGCGTGGAGGCCCAGCTGGGCCCAGGTGAGCACCTCGATGAACTCCTCCAGGGTGCCGATGCCGCCGGGCAGGGCGATGAAGCCATCGGACAAGTCGGCCATGAGGGCCTTGCGAGTGTGCATCGAGTCAACCACCCGAAGGTCATCCAGCTCGGTGTGGGCCACCTCGCGTTCCATGATGGCCTTGGGGATCACTCCGGTCACCCGGCCGCCGGCGGCCATGGTCGCATCGGCCAGCTCTCCCATCATGCCCACATTAGCGCCACCGTAGACCAGGCCGATACCCTCGGCCGCCAGGGTTTTCCCCAATTCGCGGGCCCCCGCCACATAGGCCGGATCCGTCCCCGGACTCGACCCGCAGAAGACGCAGATGCGCCTTATTTTATTCATCATCTTTTCTCCATGTACAGGGTATAGATTTTGGCTCCGAGTATAAAAAGCTGTAACTTACCATAGTCCATGGAGGGATGCCAATGGGGGAACGCCTCCGTTGGCCCGTCGGTCATGGGAGCGGGGGAAAAAGGCGGGTATACCCAGAAGAGGGCGCTGCTGCTACTCCTCCTCGGCCGGCGTCCCCAGGTTGATGGCCGTGTAGGAGAGATGGAACCCGCTGAGTACCTCGCGGGCCGTCTCGGCCTGGTCTCTGCGTACCATGAGGCGCGCCGGGTCGGCCATGGGGCGCATATAGATGAAATGCTCGCCGTGGATGTAATAGGTCAGCCCCTCAGCGTCCAGGAGGCTCTTGATCAGGGCGATATCGGCGGGGTTGTGGGTGCCCAGAATCTCTTCGTAATCCACATAGGTCGGCACCGGATCTTCGGGCAGGGCGTCCACCAGGTCCACGCCGCAGGTGGCGCAATGGGTATACTGAGTCCGATACTCAGCCTTGCATTGGGGACAGAACATGGTGGCCTCCTGTGTGCAAAGGTTAACTTGTCCAATACCTAAGTTTAGTGACGATGGTAGCCTGACGCAAGCCCTGATCGTTGATTCGATGGTCGCTGCACATGAATACGGGCAGGCGTGTCGAGAAGTTCATCGGTGGCACTGTCTCCGGTCTGGCCACCGGCCAATCGGTGGTGCTGCAGAACAACGGCGGTGACGATGAGACCGTCAACGCCAACGGTAATTTCACGTTTGACACCGAGGTCGCCTACGGCGGCACCTATTATCTCACCAGTGAATCTGCGGTCGGAACGACGCTGACAAACGTCGAAGCGGCCGACAATCCGTCGCTTGACGACATGCCTTCGAACAGCGAGTTCACATATGGCCTGTTCGACTTTACCATCAACGGTATCGACGCCGGCGGAGCGGTTCAGTTGACTATCTATCTGCCGGCCGGTGCCGCGCCTGCCTCATATTACAAGTATGGGCATACACCCGGCGAATCATCGGACCGCTGGTATGAGTTTATGTTCGACGGTGTCACCGGCGCTCAGATCGACGGCAACGTGATCACGCTCTATTTCGTGGATGCCGAAAAATGGGATGATGTCCTGATCCCGGACAGCATGATAAATGAGGTGATGTTCAACCGGACAGGCTGTTTCGATGTCGGCCCCATGTGTGGTGGCTGGGGACATGTGCAGGTTGAGATGCGGGCGCAAGAAAGCAAGCTATTCATCCCTGAACCGGTGCAACCGTTACAAAGGGGCAAATGGATAGCATCATGGTTGCCCTGCGGTTGTTGCAATTGTAATCGGGTATCATGGTTCTTGATTCTCCAACGTCCAATCCATCCATTGGACCGAGCGGAGTTCTTTTGCCGTTTGCCTGTCCACGCCGTAAACATTCTGGTAAAAATCCAGCAGCCATTTGGCTAGATCGATATCTTTGAACAACTCCGGGTAAGCGGCCTTGGCGATGACCATGACATCGATGGGGTATTCCAATCGCTTGGAACAATTGCAGGGTGACCATGGAAGGGTGGAAACGCGTCTGTTTTTGATAGCTTTGAGTTCCTGCAGATTCTGGTAATACGGCGCTTCGTAGAGTTCACGGGGAGGGTGGTAGCCAGAGGCCGTACACAGCACGATGACATCCGGGTCCAGGGCCAGCATGTGCTCAGTGCTCACGTTTTTGAAGTAGCCAGGCTCCGCAAAGGCGTTGGTAGCGTGAACGACCTTTTCGATGAAGAAGGATTCGATTGTGTCCTTGCCGAAAACCTGTCCTGCGCCGCCGGCCTTGCGTGCCCGGGGGGAAGGACCGAAGATCAGCGTGCGAGACTGCCGGTCCGGAAGAATATCTTTCGTGCGGGTAATTACGGTCGCCACTTGCGCTTCGAGGTAGTCGGCCAGCCTTTGGGCATCGCTGGTTTTGCCGAAAATCTCGCCCACAATACGGATCTCGTTGGAGATGGCGGCGATGGTGGGTTTTTTTTGAGCGTTGGTACCATGCAGGACAATGGTAGGGATTCCCAGTGATTCAATTCGCTTGAGTGTCTTGCGGACCCCTTCGTCATCGGCATGCCGCAGGCTGCAGCACCCGATGCGTAGGATCAGAATATCGGGATTCAGTTTAACCAGCGCTTCATAGTTGACCGGCGTTCCGGACTGGCAGATTTTGGGCAACTCGGAAATCACCGGATAGATATGCGACACCGGGTTTTTACCCTGGGAATAGGTGAACTCTTTGCCGCTTGTGGACGGATAGGTATAGGTGAACTCTCGCTGAATGCAGGAGGAGCCAACCCCCACGAGGGTTTTCTCCACTCCCAGGGCCAGCATGATTCCTTCGATCATCCCGTCGCTGATGGCCACCACGCGCCTGATCGTTGTGGGCAGCGCTACGGTGACGCCCCTGCTATCGGTAACCGTTCTTCCGGTCTCAGCGGCCGGCGAAGGTGTGCTCGTCAAAGCGATGATAAGCGCAAAGAGGTAGGCAATACCCCGTATCGGGCCAGATTTAATATTCATCTCCATGGTTTCTACTCCTAATCTTTTTGTATTTCCCACCAGAACTGCATGCAGGTTGAACTGCCTTCAAACACCAAAGAGCCGTTGCTGGTCACCAGGGCCCGTTCCAAGTGTTCCCGCAAGGCAGACAATTGTCGGGGCGCATCGAATCCATACTTTTTCGCAAAGTCAGAAACCGCGGCATCAATGGAATAAAACCGGGGTTTATATGTAGATCTGAATACTGAAACATTGGGATAGATGCCCATCTGGTAAAGGACATTAAAGAGAATGTCCGACTTGGGTCCCGGCCGGTATGCTTCGTTGAACAATACCGGCCACAGTTCCGTGGGGATCGCTTCCCAAGACATCCTACCGGCTCCCCAGATGAGAAAGATGTAGCGTGAGCCGGCGGCCTCCATCTTGTGGACCGCTGCGCGGATATCGGACATACCCAGTGACATGGAAGCGATGACCACATCATACGGCCCTCGGAGGTCTGTCTCGATATTGACCTCATCCCATCTCTTTTGGATGCAATCGATGTTTTCGGCGCCCTCTTCGGCAATGTATTCTTGCATTACGGCCATCATTCCCGCGGATGGTTCCACGGCCGTCACATGGGCCGCTGTGCGCGCGGCAGGAACGGCAAGGACGCCGGGGCCTGCGCCGATATCCAGCACCCGCGTAGACGCACCAATGGGCAGGCTGGCCAGTGCCTGTGCGACATGTCCGTTGGACATTTTCCTGGCCGCTGACGGGTGTTGACGCGCCGGTGTTTTGTCCGCCCGGATCTGGGCGCACTCCACCCCCCTGCACCGGTGGTTGGCATCGAGTCTCTGCTTCCACACTTCATTCCAGTCGATCTCGACCGTATTCATATCCGCTCACCTTTTTCTTCTGGTTTTAGAAGTAACCCTGGTCAATGCCTCAAGCGTTGAATGCCGAGCGCCCCTTCGCTCTTAGAAGATAGAATAGATACGGGGCCCCAAGGATCGAAGTGATAATACCGATGGGGATTTCGGCACTGGTCAGCGTGCGGGCCAGCGTGTCGCAAATGATGAGATAAACGCCGCCCAAAGCTGCTGCGCAGGGGATGACGAAGCGGTGATCTGGCCCGATGATCATCCGTGTGGCGTGGGGCATCATCAACCCCACCCAGGCAATGATGCCCACGGCCGATACTGACACCGCCGTCATCAAGGTCGCCAGTGTGATTAAAATGATTTTATACTTCTCCGGATTCACACCCAGAGCCCTTGCTTCATGGTCTCCCATGGAGAGGATGTTTAACTTCCAGCCCAGGCAGGTCATGGTCATGAGGCCGACGAAGACAATGGGCGTGATCAGGGTCACATCCTCCCAGGTGGCATAATAGAATCCGCCCATGAGCCAGAATACGATCTCCCGCAGGGCGGCGTCCTGGGCGAAATATTTCATGATGCCCACAAGTGCGGAGAATAAGGATCCGATGATCACGCCTGCGAGGATCAGCGTGACCACCGGGGTTTCCCCCCGCAAACGGGCCATGAAATACGCTCCCAGAACCGCCACGGAACCGAATGCGAATGCCAGGGCCTGAATTGACAGAAAGAAGCTGGGGAAGACGATTCCCAGGGCGGCGCCGAAGGCGGCCCCCGATGAGACTCCGAGGATGTACGGCTCCACCAGCGGATTACGGAAACATCCCTGGAAAACAGTGCCAGCCGCAGCCAGGGCAGTGCCAACGGTGATGGTCAGGATCACTCTCGGCAGGCGGATATCCCAGATGATGGTGTTGTGAAGCTTGTTGATTGAGGCGATATCCCCCAAGGGACTAATATGGGCGCCGATGGTCGCGAAAACGATGGAAAAGTCCATATCGTAGGACCCGCAGGTCATGGCTATCGTCACGCACACAAGCAGAGTCGCCAGGAGAGAAAGAAGCGTAATGAGCTGTTTGTGGCCATAGGACCTCGACGTTCGCTTCGGGCGTGAGCGCCCCTTTGTTCGAATAGGCAAATATACTTTCGGCAAGGGCAGCTTCCTTATCAGCGTTGGTGGTGGGCGCGGTGGATTCCATTTTTCATCGCCCCGACGAGATGCATTAGAGGGGGGCGCGCTGTTTTCGAGGGGGCCTGCTGTTGTGCCTCCAATCCCCGTGGCAGAATCATCTGAATGCCATCCACTTTCCTCACGAGGCAAATTTTCTGATATATTCGATCAAGGACTTTTTGCGTGATTACTTTTGCCGGCGCGCCTTCGGTCACGATACCGTTGCCATCCAAAACGACGACTTTGTCACAAAACCAGGCCACATGGTTGGGATCGTGGCTGCAGGCGACAATGGTGATGCCCCTGTCCGCGATCTTGCGCATGATTCTCCAGATAGTGATCTGGTTCTTGAAATCCAAGGCCGAGGTGGGTTCGTCCAGGAATACGATCTTGGTCTCCTGGGCGATGGCCCGTGCGATCATTACCATTTGGCGCTGACCACCGGAGAGCTGGTTATAGGGGCGCTCGGCCAGATGCGTGATCTCCAGGAGCTCCAGGGCCGCCATGGCCTTGGCTTCATGGTCATGGCTGATTCCGAAAAAGACTCCCATATGAGGCGTTCGCCCCATGAGAACGACTTCCCGGACCAGGTAGGGAAAGGTCGGTTTGTGTTCCTGGGGCACATAGGCCGCATATCGGGCCATCTCCCTGATGCTCAGATCTTGAGAGTTCCTTCCGTTTATAAATACCGTCCCACTGCTGCCCTCCAAAAATTTTAGGCAGCATTTGAACAGGGTGGTCTTTCCGCAACCGTTGGGACCGAATAGCCCGCAGAGTTCACCCTGGGCGGCATGGAAAGAGATCTTCTCCAGAACCGGAAAAGCCCCAAAGCTGAAACTGACGTTTTCAACTCGCAGCATAAAAAACTTCTAGGCGCACCAAATAAAAAAGCCAGGAGGATTTCTACCGGATTCATCCGGCATCACCTTCCTGGCTTTGGTACAATGCGGTTGTTTTTTTACTTCGGAAAAGCGCGATTTCTTACCGTGCTCAAGTTTCGTGCCCATGCCTACTTGAACTTTCAGTGAATTGTCAAGTGAAAACCGTAGGCCATAATCTGCTTGACAGCCCTGCCGTCTTAAACTAATTTGCCTATTTTGAGCAAGCGCCTGCCAGAAGGCAGGGACTCGATAAGTTGGATTCATAAACACGAGAGCCATGAAGGCAAATTCCCCCAAGGGGGATACTTGTCTGCATGGCTTTTTTGTTTTTTGGGGTCATGAAAGATCGTGTTTTTTCCCGATCTGTTCGCAAAAGAGGCGTATAAAAATGACATCCCGGCAATCTCAGAATCAAAGCGCTACTAGCTTTCCTGTCGCCAGATGTTTAAGTGGGCCCATGAAGATGCCATGGTTGATCCTCATCTTGATGCTAGTCTGGCATTTGCCATTCCCGATCTGGGCCGCTTAGGTCACAAGGGAGGTGCCCGCGGCAATAGAGGTCGGTGTCCCCTTCGAGGTCGCATTGACCGTTACCGGCGATGGG
>JBNKKA010000027.1:0-32509 GCA_050291585.1 Desulfobacteraceae bacterium | reverse complement strand
TGGCTTTCAATGCATCCAGATCGGATTGGGTGGCAGGCCAGGTGTCCAACAGCGCCCTCACCACCAGTTCATCCCCCCGGCCATAGGTGTCGCGGGCATTGATCAGGCTGGTGATTTCCTTGAGATGGGGAACCTTCTCCTCCAGCGCCTCGTGGAAGGACTTCAGGCGGCTTAAAAAGGCGAGATCAAACACTTCAGGCGGGGTTACCGCAATGACCAGCATCTCATTCTCATTGAAGCGGTCGCGAAATGCATCATACTGAATTCGCGTTGGATCGCTTTGCCGCAGCAGACCGACCGCCGAGGTGTCCATCTCGACGCCCGGGATCAGGCTGGTCAGGCCAGCGACAACTGCCAACGCCAATCCGAGGCTTTTCAGGCGATGCCGGTAGATGAGCGCGGCAAGTCTTGAAAAAAAAAGCTCGATGCGGTTTCGCGTTTGTGGATTCATATGGACGTCAACCCATGGATCGCTATTTCGATGTTTTGCTCCACCAGCTGTTTGAGGGGGAAAGGCATGAACTTGCGGTGATCCTTGCCCTTGTGGAGCATGATAATCCCGGTCAGTGATCCCCACAGGGTAACGGCCAGGCTCATGGGATCGTGCTCCGATCGGATATGGCCTTCGTTCGCCCCCTCGGCAACGGCCCGGGAGAGATGTTCAAGACAAGCCAAGGCCTCCTGGGCGCATTGCTGGTAGAGCGCATCGGAGATTTGGGCCGTCAGTTCGCCATGTTGAAACTGAAAATTGATCTGAAAAAACTGCGGGTAATCCCTTGAATAGTGGAAATAGGCCCACCCGATGGCGCGCAGTTTGGTTTTCCATCCGGTTTTGTTTTCTACGGCGGCCTGAAACGCCTGGTTCAGCAGCGCCAGACCTTCCACCAGAAGAGAGATATACAACTCTTCCTTGCTTTTGAAATACAGGTAAAGGGTGCCCTTGCTAAGCTCTGCGCGACCGGCGATCTCGTCCATGGTGGTGGCCACGAAACCTTGTTCAAAAAAGAGCTGCTTGGCGGCATCCTGAATTATTTTTCGGCGGTGCGCTTTTTCGCGACTGCGACGCGCGTGGGTACCCATGACGGACCTCTCGGAAAATATTTGAGTCAAATATGACTGTTAGTCAATAATTAACCCTTGGTCACTCAAAGGTCAAGCAAAAAAAACAGTTCTCAGGCCGTCGCCGTCTACCCGCCCCCTATCCGTCACCCCCGCGCGATGTTGGCGGGGTGCTTGGCTTCGACCTCGGAGTGGGCGGCGGTTTTCTGCTTGAGCATGCGAAAAAATGGAAGGATCAGAAAAAGCACTGGCGATTGGGTTTTGAAGAGACGAAAGAAACTTTTAAATTAATTTACAATATGTTATCCGGAATTCAAATTGACCAGTCGGAGCTGTCTGTACTCCCATCCAGACCTGAGGGATCTCTGCAATGATAAAGCCCCATGAGAAGCCGACGGAGCCCGCCTCGAAGGAAATGACCCAGAGACGACGATTCTTAGGGACGCTTTTAGGCCTTGATACCGACCGGTTTCCGTACTTCGAGCTTGAACCTGACGAAGCTACCATCAGCTTGTGGCATCGGGAAGGCTTGCCCCGCAAAAGCTCATTTTCAGAGTATTTTAATATAGAAACCCACTACACCGTTGGTCCGATGCTGCGTAGCTACCCCTTTTACAAGAAAGCGCCGGATATCCTCTACGATCCATCCGCCTTCGAGCGGCACTACAACCCGGACCAGCCATCGCGATATGTGAAAAACTTTGTGATAGAAAGCAACCGCCTCCAACAGCAAGGCCGAGTCCTATTTTTGAATGCATCGGGGGGCGGCCTATTGCAGATGTTGGGGGTGGGAGATTGGGACTCACTGCTATCGGCTTGCTACGCACTCATAAAAAAGCCACGGGAAGTCGAGGCGCTGTTTGAAAAGATTACCGACTTTTATTGTGTCTGCATCGAGAGGGTGCTGTCACAAGTATCGGTTGACTACGCATCGTTTTACGAACCCATTGCCGCCAACAATGCGCCCGTAATTTCTCCGGCTATGTTCAAGCGCTTTGCCATACCAGGCTATAAAAAGGTCATTAGCCTACTAAAGAGGTATCAAGTTCCACTCTGTATCCTTTGCACCACAGGGGGAAATTTAAGCCCGCTCCTGCCTTCTCTCATTGACGCTGGCATTAACGGCCTATGGATTAGCAACATCCGCAGTGCTGGAATGGAATACGCGACACTTCGTCGCGAATATGGATCTGAAGTTGCCCTGATTGGCGGAATTGATGCAACCGCATTGACCCGGGATGAAGCTGCCGTGCGAAAGGCGGTTGAACAGACAGTCCCACCTCTGCTTGAGGGCGGTCATTACCTACCTTGCCTCGATGACCGGCCTCGCAGCAACCTTCCTTTTTCGCATTACAAATTGTATCGCCACATTCTTGAAGCGGTCGCTTGCAAGGGGTAATTTATGCTGACCCAAGATCAGATGCGGTTGGAAATCCTCGACTCCCACAGACGGTCAAAGCAGTATGCCATCTGCGCCGATGAGCGCGATCCAGAACAAAAAAGACTGTCTCCAGATCAGCTTGACGCGAGAAGACTTGTCAATCAGGATTTCATCGATGTGTCCTATCAATATATAGATGAATTTTATGAGTTCCTCTCTCCCGATCGTTTCATGATCGCCATCGTCGATCGTGAAGGCTACATTCTCCACCTTTCAGGAAGTAATGCCATCAAAGCCGTATTTGCCGAACGCAATTGTGCGCCGGGATATCGTTTCACCGAACAAGACGTGGGTACGACGGCCATAAGCCTATGCCTTAAAAAGCAGATACCGGTTCAACTCAATGACAAAGACCACTATTGCCGGCGCGCCCATGGATTCACCAGCTCGGCCGCACCCATTTTTACAACGGACGATCAATTGCAGGGGCTTCTGGTGGTATCCGGCAATAGCGGGCTCGTTCAGCCGCACACGTTGATCATGGTGATATCCGCCGCCAGATCGATCGAAAAACAGATCCGTCTGCTCCGCAGAAACAAAGAGATGTCGGTCTATACCGGTTTTCTGGACAATGTGGTTGAATCCGCTGAAACCGGGCTGATCGCCTTGGATAACGACTTGCACATCTGGAAGATAAACCGCAAAGCCAAACGCATCCTCAAGAAAGAGGACCTGACCGGCAAGCCGCTCTCGGTGTTGAATGGCTTACGCTTCGATCTTGAGGCCCTCTATCGGCATCCAAACCTGTGGAAGGAACAGGAATGCCACGTCAAGATCGGCAAACAGATCCTTCACCTGGTGGTCTCTGCTCAACCGGTAATATCAAATCGCGGTCGGCGCCTCGGAGCGGTCATGGTCTTCGAGGAATTTGGCAATTTGCGCAAAATCGCAGACAAGATATCGGAAAACAAAGCCTACTTTACCTTTGCGCATCTCGTCGGAGACTCGCCGGCCTTCAAGGATGCTATTGACATCGCCAGGAAGGCGGCTAAAACCACCTCAATCGTCCTGCTGATGGGAGAAACGGGCACGGGAAAAGAGCTCTTCGCCCAAGCCATCCATAATGCCAGCCCCAATAGGCAGGGTCCATTCATTCCTATCAATTGCGGGGCGATCCCCGGCGAATTGATGGAAAGCGAATTATTTGGATATGTGGATGGTGCTTTTTCAGGCGCCATGAAAGGTGGGCGCCCGGGGAAATTTGAGCTGGCCAACGGGGGCACGCTTCTCCTGGATGAGATCGGAGACATGCCCCACAGTCTCCAGGTAAAACTCCTCAGGGTGCTTCAGACGGGCGAATTACAGCGGATCGGCAGCGACAAGGTCATCCGAGTGGATACGAGAGTCATCGCGTCAACCAACGTCGATCTGCTCAAAGCCATCGCTGAAAACCGTTTCAGACAGGACCTGTACTATCGCCTCAATATTCTTCGCATCACCATTCCCAGCCTCAGGGAAAGAGGCCCGCAGGATATCGGCGCCCTCTCCAATCATTTCGTCAACAAGCTTGATCCCGGTCGCTGCTTGTCGGTCGAAGCAGCCCAAAGCCTGTCTGCCTATGAGTGGCCGGGGAACGTACGCGAGCTTGAAAACACCATCGAACGGGCGCTGCGCATCAGTGATGCACAAGAGGTGACCCCCGCCCATTTGGGGCTGCCTTGCACGGGCGCCGCTTCGGCATCCACCAAGATCGGATCTCTGCGTGAAATGGAACACCAGATGATCGCCTCGGTGCTTGAGCAAACCAATTTCAATATGGCCGAATCTGCCAAGCGCTTGGGGATATCCAGGGCAACCCTTTACCGCAAGGCAAAGGCTTATAATATCCGCTGAATCCACCGAAGGTTGCATAAAAAAGATGGAGAAAACCTCACGGCCCGACCTATTTTCTCGGCAAATAGAACGCACTTCCCCGGATGAGACGAGAGCGCTTCCGGGGAAGCAGCGCATTTTCACTATTCGACGATTGCGTCGAGCACACTCTGGCCCCACTCGGCACCCACATCGTCCAAAACGGACGGCCAGACCGCCTTTTGAATTTTCTGGGCGGTGGCGGCGATCTCTGCATTGCTGATCTTGACCATCTTGGCACCGTAGTCGGCCAAGCGTTTTTCATTGGCCGCCTGATCGGCCTTGGCGGATTCCCATCGTCGCATTTCAAACTGGTTGGCAACTGTTTCCAATTGCGTTTTAAGCTCGGGTTTTAGTTTGTCGTAGGTCTCCTTGTTGATGATCAGATACCAGACCTCGAAATGGGTGTTGGATGGTATGTAGTACTTGGTGACATCTCTGAAGGAGGAGTAGTAGCCCTCCGCACCCGACCCGATCACACCGTCAACAACGCCCGTCTGGACAGCGGTAAAGGCGTCTGAAAAAGGGATCGGCGTTCCCAGATAGCCGGTCTTGTCCGCCAGGAGTTGGAAGGTCTTCATGGGGGGGACGCGCAGTTTGATGCCTTTGGCCGCCTCCGGGTCGCCCGGCGAGACGGGTTCCCGATTCAGTGAGATACCGCCAAAGTAGACGGGCCAGGCCGCCAGCAACTGGATCCCCTGTTCGGCATACAATTGGGCCACAATTTTACGCAATGGCGCGCCCGGCGAATAATTATGCTGTGCCTGGGCCCAGTTTTTCACCATGTAAGGGAAGTAGACCATCTGAAAGCGTTTATCCGCAGCAGAGGCGGGCGGTTGACAGGCCATATCGACGGCCCCCAGACCCACGCGCTCCTGGACGACGGTATAGTCTCCCAGGGCGCTGGCGGCATAGATCTTGGTCTTGAGCGCGCCGCCACTGGCCTCCTTGAGGGCCTCGGAAAACCATTTCAAATCGATATCGATGGCCGTACCCTGAGGACGCACGTGGGAGATTTTCCAGGTTTTGGCTTCGGCACTCGTCGCGACAAGGGCGACCGCCGTCAGCACAATCAGCAGACTGAGGATAGGTGTTTTTTTCATGGCTAAGCTCCTTTGGTTTATTGTTGCAGGTGATTAGTATCCAAACAACCCGGGGAAGAATAAAGAGAGGTTCGGCCAGAAGGATGTCAGAAACACAACCGGAACATAACCGAAGATGATCAGAATCATGGCCGGTTTGATGACCTCGGAGAACTCCGCTTTGCCGATGCGCATACCCAAGTAAAGAATGCTGGCATAAGGTGGGGTTACACCGCCCATAGCCGTATTCACGCCCATAATGGCGGCAAACTGGACTGCACTGACCCCTATGGCCTCCATGAGCGGCAGAAGCAGTGGGCCGATCAGAATAATCGAGGTGACATCATTGACGATCATCCCGACGAAGAAGAGGAGAAAATTGATCAGGACCAGCAGGAGGGCCTTGTTCTGGGTAATCGTAAAGACGCCCTCCACCAGCGCCTGGGGCACATCCTCCATCACGAAGATCTGGCTGAGCATGAGACTGAAAACGATCATTACCATGATGGCGCCTACGGCAGTGGCTGAGTTCTTGGCGGCCGTGAAGAAGGTTTGAAAGGTCAAGCCTTTGTATACCAGAAAACCGACCGGGATCGCGTAGATCACGGCAACCGCAGCCGCTTCTGTGGGCGTCATGACCCCGCCGTAGATGCCGCCCAGAATTATCATCGGCATGATCAGCGCCGGGATCGCCTTGGAGGTCAGGCTGGCGCCCTCCCTTACGGCGTCTTTGATGGGTTTCGGTGGGTCTATTTCCAAGGGGAATTTTCTGACCATTACCAGGTTGACCACACAGAATAGCGCTGTGATGAGCATTCCCGGCCCCAGGGTAGCCAGGAAACAGGCCAGTATCGAAGTGTCGGTCACCCACCCATAGATAATCATGGTCACACTCGGTGGGATGAGCAGGCCGAGAATGGAAGAATTCGCCACTAGGGCAGTGGCATATCCCCGGGGGTAGCCCTTTTCCGCCATCTCCGGGATGAGGATGGGGCCGGTGGCGGCCACACCGGTCAAGCCACTACCGGAGATCGCACCGATGATGGCGCAGCTGACAGCGGCGACCACCCCCAGCCCGCCCCGAATACGCCCCACGAAAATATTCACGAAACGCAACAAACTGGCGGCAATGCCGCTTTCACTCATCAACGTGCCCGCAAAAACAAAGAGCGGAATACACAATAAAACTGGATTGGCCAACTGGGTGAATCCCCACACCATGGTCCCCTTCATGGTGGCGCCGCCCAGAAACACCATGTTCATCAGCGCCCCACCAAAGCAATAAGGCAGCGGCACGCCAAAACTCAGCATCATGACGAGGACGCCGAGGGAGATAAGCGATAGACTTACCATTTCCAATTCCATAGCAGACTCCTTACATCTCTTCTCGCGCATCCTCGGACATGGCCGCCAATCGCTTTAGGTTCTTGAACAGATACCAGACGGCATATGCAGACATCAGCACCATGCCGATGAAAAACGCGCACTCGGCATAGAAGGTGGGGATGTAGAGTGTCGGACTCTCTTTCCAGACGCGCAGCGCATAGCGAAAATAGTCCCATGCCCAATAGGTGAGCCACAGCGCGACGATCAACGCCATTCCATCCGCGATTACTCTGACGATCAATTTTGTGCGGTCGGTTTTCAGGAAGACATCCAGCACATTGGCCTTGATTTGGGTATCCTCACGCGAGGCGTTTACGCTGCCAAGGAAGTAGAGCCACAAGGTGGGATAAACAAGCAGCTCTTCGAGTCCCATGACGGGTATCTCGAATACGTAGCGCATCAACACCTGATAGAACTCCATCAGGGCGACAATGCTGATCAGCACAGTCAAAGTATACCGGAAAAATCGTTCCATTGAATCATCCTTTGCGGGTGGTTGTATCGTGGCGGCCTTTCACGGAGACGATGGGATGCTGCAGGCGTTGTCCCGATACTCATTCCCCGAGTGCCGCAATGATGGATACTTCCACCAGTAGATCAGGCCTGGCCATGCGGGCTTCGACGCAGGCCCGTGCCGGAGCGTGTCCCTCGGGCACCCACCGATCCCAAACCGCGTTCATGCCATTAAAATCCTTCATGTCGCGCAGGTAGATGGTGGCCGAGAGCATGTCTGCCTTGCCGCTGCCGGCCTGTTCGAGCAGAGCGTCCACCTTGGCCAGCATCTCTTCGGTTTGCGGGCCAATGGGCGCATCCGCGTTGTCAGCCACTTGACCACTCAGATAGACGGTATCCTTGTGGGTGACGATTTTGCTCATTCGTGCGCTCAATTCGCTTCGGGAAATCCTGCTCATTTCTTCTCCTTTTCAGATCGCTTTCCCAAGATCCTCAAGAAAGATCTCGTCGGCTGATCCTTCCGCTGACCCAAGGCTTGTAAGCGTGATGCGGCCCTGTTCTTTACCCCAAGGTTGCATCATTGGGGTTTATCCAAAAGCCAGTTGCCGCGTTTCTGCGCGCCACTGTCCAACTGCATCGTTGCGACCTCTGCGATGGCAACCGGCTTTAAGGGCGGTCGAATGTTCAGCAGACCGATATCGGCTGGGCTAAGCTCAAGCGCCGCCGAGACCACCTCCGCCAGGGCGGCCCCACACATACGGCCTTGACAGGGCCCCATTCCGGATCGGGTGACGACCTTTAATTCATTCAGTTCGCGAACCCCCTCCTTGACCACCTTGCGCAGGTCACCCACCGTAATGTTCTCACAGCGGCAAACAACCGTGCTGTCTTCAAAGGAGAAGTCTTTCGGGCGGGGGGCAAAGATGGCATCAACAAAGGGGCGTGGCCAGCTATCGTGTTTGAGTGCTTTTCGAATCGGAGCGGCCAGCATATCCCTCTCATAAGCGGGAATGATCCCAGAACAGAAGGCCACTTCAAGCGCGGCCAACTCTCCCTTGCACTGGGCCGCCATGGCACCGGCCACAACGGCGCCATCTCCGGCGGCAAAAATACGTTCACAATTCGTGTGACCCCAGGAATCACAGATCGGGTGCCAGTAGCGCTGGTCCGGCTTCCACGCCATTTTGCAACCGATCTGGCGAAAAATGTGGCTATTGGGAATCACGCCGAAGTGAAGCAGAAGCATATCGGTGTCGATGCGCAGCTGCCGACTCCCGTATGTCGCCCCGACGCTTTCGACGCCCTCCTTGCCATGGGCCCGGATATGGGTGACGCCTTTGTAATGGGGGATCCCGGCCTTTTTGATTTCGCCCAGCAGAGAAACGCCCTTCCAGAGAAAATCGGCCCTCATCAGGGCCTCGGGCGCGCGGGAGAGCGCGGGTGCCGGTGGCAGCACCGGTGTTGTTTCCAGAATCGCCGAGATGGTGACCCCTTTTTTGATGAGCAAAGAGGCCTCAAGCAGAAGCAATGGGCCGCTTCCAGCCATCACCACACGTCCCGAGGGATTCAGCCCGGCCTCTTTAGTCAGGTTGTTGGCTGCACCGGCACCCATGACGCCCGGTAGGGTCCAGCCGGGGATCGGCACCGGGCGTTCCATCGCCCCCGTGGCGACGATGATATAGTTCGCCTTGATCTCTTTGGATTGGCCCAGATGGGAATAACAGACTTTTCCGTCTGCCTCCACCTGCCACACCGAGGCGCTGCCTTCATAGGCGGCGGCGCTGTTCCGGAATCGCCTGGCGAGCGGCAGGCCCTTGGCGTAATCCTCTCCCAGAAGGTCGACTCGGTCCTGGGGAGCCGCTTCGATATTCCGGAAAATCTGCCCCCCGATGCGGCTCTGTTCATCAAGCGTGAGCACATCGAGCCCCATCTCGCCAAGACAGGCACTGGCTGCCAGACCCGCGGGGCCGGCCCCGATCACAACGACATCATGGTGCCGACTCATTCGCCGTCTCCTTTGCTGCCGTTGAGACGCCGGTCGATGACCATGCCTTCGCGCACATCCGTCAGGCACGCTTGGCGTTGCACACCGTCAATCTCCATCATGCACTCGAAGCAAACGCCCATCAGACAGTGCGGTGAACAGGCGCGCTGGGACGACGGCGATATTCGCGAAATTGTTTTACCGGTGCCGAGCAGGGCGGCTGCGACATTCATCTCGGTGGGGAGCACTGCCGGTTCTCCATCCAAGGTGACTTCAACGGTCCGCTGACCACTGGTGCTATCGTATTTAAACATTGAATCTTCCGTTCTTGAAGTTGGGGAGAAGTTCATGCTCGCGTTCTCCCAATATCCAGGGAGCGACTTCATTGGTTGCCAAAGGAGCGAGCGTCAGCGCACTGTGCAAAGCGACCACCGTAATGTTGTCGCAGCCTGGAATTCGGCTGTAGATAGGGGCTCCGTCCGGGGTCATTACCCGAATCGCACCCCAGGCGCGCACCCAATTTACCTTAGCCAGCATGGGAAGCAGCCGTATGGCGTCTTCGGCCTGACTTTTCATGGCGGCAGCGGTGACGCGGGTATCTAAAGCTGTATCCTCGGTACTCAATCCGATCACGAATGTGCCGTCTGGGGTTTGGCGCACCGAGAGCAGCGGAACTTTGAGCACCCGCTCGCAGCGCTGGGTAACCATGAGCTGACCGCGCTGGGGGAAGATATTGAGCCGCTCCCCTAAGGTCGCCAGCAGACGGGTTGAGCCATGCCCGGCGGCGATCACCAGCTTCTCGCACTCGAAGTCGCCCTGACTGGTTTTTACCCTCACGGACCCTCCGGGTTGGGGGCTGATGGCACTGACGGTTTGGGCACCGATGAAATTCCCCCCTAAATTCTGGAAAGCGCAACGCAAAGCCGCCAGAAGTTTAAGCGGATTCACATGACCCTGATGCGGGGTGTACATGGCGCCGGAAACCTCCTCACCCAATTCGATCTCCGGAATCAATTCTGCGAATGTGGCCCTATCGAGCATCTGCACCGGATAATCCAGGCCCACCTGGGCGCAGACCTTCTCAAGATTTTTGATGGATGCCGCGTGGGCCTTGAATTCGCAATCGCCGAAGGCGTGGACGGCACCGCCGGTCCACTCCAGTTCGACCTTGTACCCAGTTGCCTCTTCCAGACTGGCGGCAAACTCCGGCCACTGCATGCAGGCCAATCGCGACCACTGTGCATAGACTGGATGGTTC
Source organism: Desulfobacteraceae bacterium (assembly GCA_050291585.1). Classification (GTDB taxonomy): domain Bacteria; phylum Desulfobacterota; class Desulfobacteria; order Desulfobacterales; family Desulfosarcinaceae; genus JASJCL01. The sequence continues at coordinate 21,995 of JBNKKA010000027.1, read as the reverse complement.
GCGCCTTTGCACAAGAACCAGGTCAACCCGAAGTTGCCCCGGGACAACCTTTGGGTGGACAGCTGCTCATCAAAAAGCAGCACCCTTTCGGCACCGCTGCGTATGAGTCCAAGGGCAACGGCGGATCCCGACAGCCCTCCTCCGACGACGATGACCTCTACAGATCTCACATTCACCTCCGAAATATAGACCCATGCATGTCGCGGCATCACAAGGCCTCGGCCAAGTGTGCACCTGTCTGCCGTGTTGTTCGTTCATGACTGTTATCTGATTGCTATAACAATTGCGTATCAGTTGATGATGGTGTTTGAACGGGTTAACGAATCAGATAGCCAAAATCGTGCCGTCCGATGAGATGGAGGTGCCCTAGACCGCGGCGAAAAGGGTCAAATCGGATCTTTCGGAGACTGGGCTTTAAACTTGTTTAACTGATTGTTATATATTTCTATAATATCAAAATCTCATGGGCCGACTGAAACCAATCTGGCCCTGCTAATTTTAATCCGTGGGGCCGATTTTGAACTACCCGTCGTGAGGCGCAGGGTTCTCATTATGAAACACATTTTGGGTGGATGCGGAGGAAGATTTGTGAACCGATGGGGATGACCACGACCGTCTCAAAATTGTACATGTAGCATAATGAGAGGCAAGTTGGAGTTCCACGGGGTCTGCCCGTGAACTTGAGGGTGCCGACGATAAGATGAAAATCTTGAAGAGACTAGTCGAGGATTAACCCCATTGTTGCAAAAGTCGGAGGGCTCCAGAGCCAAGGCGTCAAGGGCGAAGCCGTAGTATTTTACTGCAAGTCCTTGACAACACCGGATCTGGAGTCCTCCGGCTTTCCCGAAGGGTAGAAAAGATGGTCTACAATAGCCCGATCCTCAAGTTCACCATTGGTTTATTCATAGGATGTGTCTCTGGCACAGCGCCTAGTTAATGCTGGCAAGGGTTGCAGCCTTTTTACCATCTTTTTTATGCAACCATGGGGTTAAAGCAACCCCTGCAAGGGTCTTTCGGCCAACCACATGCCAAGGGTCATGATGGCGATCAGGCCGAAATAGCAGAGCGCGATGGTGGTGCGGTGTTTGACATCCACCGCGTAGTAGGCGGCGTTTTTCTGCTTGAGCATTCTGAAAAAAGAGAAGACACCGAAGACAAGGATCAAAAAAAGCAGTGGGGACTGTGTTTTGAAGAAAAGAAAGCCGCCCAGGCCGAATCCCACCAGCCACAGCCAGCGACTGATGACCCCGGCGATGCGGCCGCCATCGAGGGGCGACACGGGCAGCATATTGAAGAGATTGATCAAAAAACCGGTGGAGGCCAGGGCGTACCAGAACTGACTCTGGGTGGCCCAAGCGATAGCCAGGCAAACCGCCGCGCCGACGGTGCCCAGGGCGGGGCCACCGATCCCCACCAAGGCCTCCACATAGGCGTTGCGGGGCATCCCCTTCATGGCGATGACGGCCCCCACAAAGGGGATAAAGACCGGTGCCCCGGCGGGAATACCCTGTTGGCGCATGACCAATCCGTGACCGAGTTCATGCACAAAAATCAGCAGGATGAAACCGACGGCGAAGGGCAAGCCCCAGATGCTGCCGTAAGCCCAAACAGCGATGAGCATGGTCAGGAGTGTCTTGAGCTTGGCGAATTTAACCAGCACCAGGAGCCATTTCAGCTTCCCTAAAACCAGCGCCAGAAGTACCCCCAGGGGGCCCCAGCGCTTGAGGCCGGATGCGGGTTGCGGTCTCCCTTCGCCGGGTGCTTCATCGGCTGGCGTTGGCGGTTGCTTGGCGGCCATATGGGCGGCAACCGCCCGTAGGTTCTCGATCTGCTTTTGCCGTTGGGACTCGTTCTCGACATCTTCCATAATTTATCTGCCATGAAATAATGGTGCTGGTTGCCGCGTATGCTGCTGCGCGTATGCTGCTGCACGTATGGATCTGAAAAACTTACTCGAACTTTGCCGGGGCGACCATCTGCCAGGCCTGCCAGATGACAATCCCCAAGAAAACCAGGGTAAACATGCCGAAAGTCAACCGTGAGATCTCGAAGAACAAGGACAGGTCCGGCAGAAACCCCATGCTCTCGGCCATTTCAGGATACGCTTCAAGGATATAGGTGCGGCTGACAAGGTAGTTGGCGTAAAAGTAGGCGACGGCCGACACGCCGACTGCCATGATCTGGAGACCCTGGGAGCGTTTGCCGCCAGTGAAAAACAGTATCCCTTTAGCCACGGTGAAGCCGATCACCACCGCCACCAGGCCGAACTCGATCTTGGTTATTACCGTAAATCCCCACCAGATGAGGGCCCCCACAACCCCACCGAGTAGTGCGCCGACGGCGGCCATGGAGTAGTTAATGTCTTGATTCTGCTGATCTACGATCCCCCTTACCTGGGCCGCCTGGCTATCATAACAATCGCGACAGAACACCCCATTTTCGGTGGTTTCCACGTCATCGGCTTCGCTCAATGTTTTTTCGCATTGTACACAGGTCATGGTTTCCGCTTCAGGTAGCGTCATGGGTTCTCCTCAATGCATGGGTCGGTTTGAAGGTTATTCTCCGGTTGGGTTAAAATGCCGTTTCTGAATAGCGTTGGGCGCGGCTCTCGGTCTGGTGCAGCTTGCGCGCAAGCCGCTGTATGGCACCCGCGTCTGTTTTGGGGTTCAGTTGGGCGATGCGCCAGCGGTAGATATCGGTCAGACGCCGGGCGACCGGCGCATCAAAGGGGTTGTGATGCAGCCAGGCCTGCCAGTCTTCTTCCAAGGCTTCCCGGCTTTCACCGTAATCGGCTTGCTGGATCAATAACTGATTTGCCAGAGCTGTCACGGGGAACCCATACTCATCCAGATCTAAAATGTACTTCTTGTCGATCAACCCTCTATGGCGAGTATCGATGCGGCAAGCGTTCCAAAGCGGTGTTGGGGAGTCGACCGACTCCCGACGAAAGGTTCACAAGCATCCATCAAGGGTTTCCACCAACCCCCTGAGGGCATGGGGTCGATCAGCCATCTCCAAGCTGGCCAGGGCCGCATAGAAATGCTTCCCATCACCACTGGCACGCCCGAAACTGTCCAGCCCCTCCTCGAAGCGCCCTTGGGACAGGGCCAGGATGGCGCTGTAATACTGCATCTCCCCGCTGAGCTGACCCTGGGTATCCACGCGCGCCAGCAGCTGTTCAATGGTTTTGAAACGGTGCTGGGCGATGAGGTATTCCACTCCGTATTTCAGCGCCCAATCCGGATCGGCCCAGCGTTCATCATGGCGTTGACCGGCGAGATGGGTCCCTTCGTCAAAATTATTCCCGAAATAGGTGACGATGGTGTTGGTGATCTGGTCGACATCGTAGCGCGCGTCCAGATGGGTCCGCAGGCTGGGAAACTCCGCGTACAAAATCGTCAACGGAAAGAAAAAAGCGGCGTCAGCGCCCGCGGCTCTTTCCAGGTGTGCGGCATTGGGCGAATCGGCGAGTGTATTCAGATAGTATAATTGAAAATGGAGATATTCGTCGCTGCCGCGCTGTAACCTCTCCCGGATCGATTCAGGGAGAAGATCGGCCTTATCACCGGGATAGGCCAGAACCAGGGTGGTGGCCTGTTTTTTCCAGGCTTTGATGAAATCCTCCTGCAGATACTCGGCCCACAGGTCCTGGGTGGCCACATCGTAGGTCACAAAGGTCTTGAGCACTTCATCATAGCCGACGATGGCAAATACGTGCGCCGGCACATACACAAGCACGGGGAAACCGGCATCGATGCAGGTCTTGATATCGGCCAAACCGGCCATGGGTAGAAAATCGTGGTGGAAATCATGGGCCTGGGCGTACCAGCTCTGGTCGACCGCATAGGTGCCGGTACCCAACCCGGTGATCTGCGCACCGATACTGCGTGCATCCACCGCAGCGCCCCAATACCGCATGGCCAGGGCCAGGGAGTTGGGAACGCAATAGGCGCCTGTGTATTGGGTGCGGGTTTCCACTCCACTAAGGACCACCCGGCGGTCCTCCCCTGTGGCGTCGCGCAGGTTATCGAGGAAGCGATTGGCCTTCTGGGCCAAGGCTTGACGCTGGTTGTACTTGGTCACCACGCGGCGGAATCCATCGCGGGCCTTGTCGTGGTGGCCGAGCTTGTGATGAATGAGCGCCGCGCGATACTGAAGATAGGAAGCGATTTGGGGATTGGGCGCCTTGGCCAAGCCTTTCTGGTAACTCCACAAGGCCCTTGCAATATTCGCATTGCGCTCCTGGTGCCTTCCCATGGCCAGGAAGAGATCGGCCGAATAGCCCAGCGCGATGGCCAGGGCGACAGCGGCGCACAGGTTGATCGCCGGCACCATCATGGCGCGGATGCATTTCGTTCTCATGCCCGTGGGTCGGACCACGTAGAGCAGCATGACGATGGCCCAGCCGATACCCACCAGCAGTTGACCGACCGTAAACGGCAGGGTGATGGCCTTCCAGCCCTGGTCGGTGGCGGCGCCGGCCTGAAACCCAGGCACCGCGATGGAGAGTTGGAGCGCCGCCAGCCAAGTCAACTGCGCCCATATCAGCACCAGGGCATAGCCCAGCATCTGCAGGGGCCCGGACCGGGGCCGCAGCCAACCCAAGAGACCGCCGGCAAACAGACCGGCCGTCAGCATGGGAATCAGGGCCATGACGAGCATGAAGATGCTGACGCTGTCATCAAAGGCCACCGGTATCAGGGTGGACAGGAGCCGGTCAGTGCCCAGCATGTAGAGCGATACGGCGGCCACTCCCAGCAATATTCCCAGGAGCCCACCGGCAACAATGCCCGTTACGATATGCCGGTAGGTCCCCCGTCGGCGCGTGACAGCTCCGATCTTGGGCTTTTGCCGCTTCAACGGCCTGGCCAGGGTTAAAGACAGTGCCCCGGCGCAGATCCCATGCGTCGCCAGCAGTGCCAGGGTGGTCCAATAGTGTTCAATGGGCCATAGAAGGATACCAAGATCCAGACCCACCCCGGCAATCCCCAGGCAGAGGCCCACCCCCCACCCCCAGGCCCGATACCCCAGGTCGTATAATGTCCGCCCGGCCATGGGCCCTGCCACTATGGGTCCGGCCACCAAAGCGATGATGGCCAGGAGCACAGGATGCACCGTATTAGAGGTATCCGGGGGCCTCCCAGCCAACGGGTCCTGCTGCGGGTCTCGCTGGCCGCTCGCCCTAAGGGCTGGCGCTTCAGATCTATTTCTAGCATCCATCTATTCAGTCCTCATTTGGAATCGCTTGTGGTAAACATCTTTTGAAACCCGGCCTTCGATCGTGGGCTGAGCCCTGGCGGGCTTAGGTTTTGGAGCTGTCGCCCATCGCCGCGGGCAGCTCCCAGCCGCCACTGTCGATGCGGTTCGCCCAGGCGATCGCTTTCTCTGCCGCCTCGGCATTGCCTTGGGCCATGAGCAAACGGCCGTACCGTCGAAAATACTCCGGGCGGTAGCGGCAGAGGTCCGTTGCGCGAGCATAGTACTCCAGAGCCGCACGGGGTTTGTTTTTCCATTCCGATAGAGCCCCCAGGCAAAAATAATAACCGGATTCATGCCGAACCTTGGCCGAATCGATCGCTTCCAGAATTTGCTCAACCTGTTGCAGGTCGTCCAAAAGCACGCAGGCACTGGCCCAGGCCAGGGCGGTGGTCGCGTCGCTGGGAGCGGCCGACCAGGCCTCGGCCAAAGCTTTGGCGCGGGCGCCGTGATCCTCGTCCAGGGCGTAAAGATCGGCCAGTAAGCGCCACTGGGACGCATCCGCCGGATTCGTGGCCACATTGGCTTCCAGCAGCGCAACCATCTGCCGGCGATCATGGGCATCGTGGCGATCCAGCAGCCACAGCAGGCGCCAGCGGACGGGCCAGGTGAGGCGGCCGGCGGCTTGATCGGCGGTGAACCGCTCCCGCGTTGCTTGGGTAAATTGCCCCACGGATTCAGCGTCGAGGAATCGGTTCACTCCGTCGAGGACGGCGAACTGCTTTTCCAGTTGAAAGGCGGTACCGATCCGCTGAGAGCGCTTAGACCAAAGGGTGAGGCCCAAATAGGCCGCCTGCCACACCAGGGGCTCGTCGATGCTTTGGGACGCGATTTGCGCCCAGCGGACACAATTGATGGGGTCGGCATTGTCAAAATAGGAGAGCGCCATCATGGCCGCCAAGCGGCCGCGGTGAGCCCTGGCGAGGGCTCGGGGGTCGCGCCCCAGGGCCTCCGCAACCATTTTGTGCCCATCACTTGGGTGGATAGCGGCCATCCACCCAGCGGCATCCTTCAGGCGACCGGTTTGCCATTGATCCAGATGCCACATGCAGTCGGCCTCCCGACCGATTCGCCGGAGCAGATCTTGGCTGCGCCCATGTCCTTCGGCCTCAAGCATCAGCACCTCTTGAGCCTCCTTGACGGCCAGGGACCGCGTCTTTTCAGACAGCTGGCCGAAACAATAAGCTTTTACCACTTGGCGGCTGTCGTCGACGGCATGGAGCAGGTAAAAGGTCTGATAGACAGGCACCACAACAGGAATACCGGCTTCCAGGAGCGCCCTGGCCCCTTGGCCATCGGCGGGCAGGATGGTCATGCCGAGCCCCAGGCTGGAGGCGGCATCATCCAGATCTGTCAGACGGGTTAATTTCGGCAGCTCGATGCCGTCGTCGCTCTTGGAAATAGCGCGCAGGCGCACCAGCAGCTCAGATACCGGTTTATCCTCCCCCCGCCAGTAGCGTGCCGCCCCCAGCAGAGCCATCCAGTTCTGGGTCAGATAGTCCTGGTAGTTGACCAACGGGATATCGAGCCGGGGACCCGCGGACGGTTGACCAAAAGCGGGTGCTGCCAGAATCGAACGCGACATGGCCACCTGGGTTTTCCATTGGTTCAGATGGGCAAAGCGGTCCACAATCTCCTGGTGAATCCTGCGGGAAGCTTCCGGCTCTCCATGGGAATAGTGAGCATCGGCTAGGCGGGCTGCCAGGTGGGGCCAACCCGCATGATTGGGATAGCGGGCCAGAAGCACCTGCACCCATTTAAAGGCGGTCTCGCGTTGGGAGGACTCGGATGAAGCGGTCTGGTGGACGAGCCGGCCCTGGATCAATTCCCACCCCTCGGGTGTACCCAACAAGGAGGAAAAAATCAGGAGCAGGATCAACGGAACGATGACGGCGGAACGCTTTAAAAAGTCTCTGATGCGGGAGGGCGCCCCAAAGAGCATGCCCAGGGGTATATAGGCAATGTAGCCAATATCCGAAAGGGCTGCCAGAAAGCGCGGCCACCCATGCAGGTGGGCGTGAACCAGGGCCCAGTTGCCACCGGAACGGAGCTGCATGTGGGCCGTATCGCCTCCGTTGACGATCATGGAGAAAACTCCGACAAAGACGATCTCGGCCGTCATGACTAGGCCGATACCCGCCAGAAAACCAACCACGTGGCTGGTCGTAAAACGTCGGCAGCCTGCCCACCACCAGCCGGCTAAGATCCCCAGGGCGAGCCCCATGGGCAGGTCTTTAAAGAACTGCCACAGGATGGAGTCGCGCACAACGGCACCCTGCTTGTACAAAGCGGTGATGCGCTCGCCCACCGCTGGCCCCACGGCCATGGTGACGGCGAACCCCGACCCCAAAACCAGGCCGGTCAAAAGGGGCAACTTCCAGCGGCGCCACTCGGCCAGACGGTAGCGCGGATCGGCGGGCCCAAAGAGGCGATATTGCACCAGCCAGGCCGACAGCGCCCAGAGGAGGTTCATCCCCAGCATCAGGCTTTCCACCCGCCACCACGCCATCTCCAAGCGTATGCCCGTCCAGCCTGTAACCATCAGCAGAATTAAGTTTGCCACCAGCACGCTAGCGGCAACCAATCGCCGTCCCTTGCGCCAGAAAAGGCCGGCCACCAGAAGCCAGCAAAAAGCGCCGCTCAGGGCATAGCCACCAAAGAGATGCACATACCAGGGGTAGCGTATCGCCATAGAAGATTCAGGTGGCATTTCCCGGGATTTTGCGGTTAGACTATTCATCGGTTCCCCATAAATCGTGTTCATCCGAAGCGGGTGAATCTCACCCGACTTAAGGCGAGTAAGTCTCTCCCGATGTAAAAGCGGGTGAGAAGTGGGCATAAAAAAAACCGGGAGGCCTTTTTACAGGCAACCCGGAATCTTCGTACAACCGGCGGCCTGGCGATCCCATAATCAGGACCCATAGCTTTCCGTCCCTCCATTGCTGAAGGTTTGGCTTTGCCAGAAAAATCTGTGGCGCACACTCTAGAAAATCGATAGCAGTAGTGTCAACACCCAATCATTGGGGAATATTACCCTTCACACCTCTTCTTCGACAAAGATCCGCGGGCTCAGGCCGGCGGCGATGCGGCGCACCGCCTGGGCCGCCGGACCGAAGTGAGAGGCCAGCACAAAAGGTTTCTGCTGACGGACAGCCTGTCTCACCAGGGGGTCGCTGACCACCGTGCCCAAGTGGTTGAGTTCCACGTCGAGAAAGTTGCCGGCCACCAGCTGGAACTGATGAAAAACACGCGCACCCTCCTCCTCGTCGGCCGCCTGGTTGACGACGATCTCGAAACGATGGCGGTGGTGGTCGGTGGAGAGCACCTTTACCAGGGCATAGGCATCGGTGATGGCTGTGGGCTCCGGGGCGAGTACCACCAGATTGTCCCGCACAAAGGTGTTAAACCACAGCACTGAGGCCCCGATCCCGGCTGCGGTGTCAATGAGAACGATTTCGAAATGATCAAAAAGACGCCTGAGATAGCCCCCCAGTTTGTCCTGATCTCCTGTCCCTAGGGCAACCATTTCAGGAACCCCTGAAGTAGCAGGCAGGATCCCCAGGTTCTCAATGGGAAAGCTGACGCAATCCAAGGGATCCCTGCCGCTGGCGAGGATATCGAGGATATTGGCATCCACCGTCAGGCCGAAGAAAATGTCCACATTGGCCAGCCCCATGTCACCATCGATGATCAGGACCTTCTTGCCATCCTTGGCCAAGGCCGCGGCAAGATTCACGGTCAGGCTGGTTTTGCCGACACCACCTTTGCCGCTGGTGATACACATGCTAAATGGGTTTGAGGCCATTTTTATCGACTTCCTTAGTCTGACGATTCAGGGTTTCACGGTTCACGACGGCGCCTCATCCGAATCGGCGGGAGAGACGCGCATCAAAAGAGCCTTCTCTGAAGCGCTCACCGCGGTCTCCTGAGCGGCCAACTTGTTCTGATTACAGGCCACCCGGTTGCGACCATCCCGTTTGGCCTGAAGCACATATTGATCGGCTTGATCGATGAAGTCTTCCACGCTGAGCGCCTGCCCGTGGGTGTAGGCCGCCACACCGAAACTGGCGGTGAGATTCAGCCGTGCCCCCTCCAGGTCGAGGGGTGTCTCGGCCAGGGCTATGCGCAAGCGCTCGGCTGCCCTCACAGCCATGCCGAAGCGCGTGCCGGGCAGGATGAAGATAAACTCTTCACCGCCGTAACGGCAGGCCACATCCACTTGACGAATAGTAGTGTGCCAGATACGGGTAGCTTGCTTGAGGGCCGCGTTGCCAGCTTCGTGACCATAGGTGTCATTGATCTGTTTGAAGTGATCGAGATCGGCCATAATCAAGGCCGTGGGAACGCCCCCTCGCCGAGTGCGCTCCATCTCCGTCGAGAGGGTTTCCATGAGATGGCGGTAATTGAAAAAACCCGTCAGGGCGTCAACACGCGAGGAGGCTTCCAGCTGACAAACCCGCTCACGCAACGCTTCGATCTCCACCGCCAGGGCGCACTCGGCGTCATCATGGGGGCAGATGCGGGGGTGTTGAGGGGGTGTGGTCACCACGTCACAACCTTTTGTCTCGATGGCTTGTAAAATCAGGTATCGTCTTCACTAGAAGCGAGTATCGGCCGAAACAGCCGACAACTCAAGCGTTTAGGCGCGAAAAGAGAGACTAAACAGCAACCGGTAAAACACTTCCCAGCGGATAGGTATCACGGGGCTTCGCCATCGTCGAGTTGGTTGTATTTGTCGGCTTTACCTTTGGCCAGCGCCACCGGGTATTTACGTCGATTGCCCTCCAGCTTGGCCTCGGCCGCCGCAAGGGGATCGATGCCGAGGGCGTCGCTGATGTTCAACAGGTAGATGAGCACATCGCCGATCTCTTCGCCGATGCGCTGGCGCAGCGTCTCATCGGGCTGCCGGCTCTCCGCTTGGGTCATCCATTGAAAAATCTCGGCCAATTCGCCGGCCTCCACCATGAGGGCCGTGGCGAGGTTCTTGGGGGAGTGAAACTGCTCCCAGTCGCGCTGGGCGTTGAAGGCCCGAATCTGTGCTGTCAATTCCTTTAGGGACATAGTCTCTTATTAAACCTCTCGAAATATATATTAGGATTTTGGCTTGCGCCGCTTGGCGCGCCCGGTGGGGATCGCTGCGAGGGGGTCTTCGGGCCAATGGTGACGCGGGTAGCGCCCGTGGAGCTCCTTTTTCACCTGGGGATAACCCGAGCGCCAGAACTCGACCAGGTCCTGGGTCACCTGCATGGGGCGCTGGGCCGGGCTGAGCAGGTGCAGCTGGAGCGGCTGGCGGCCCTCCGCAATGGTGGGGGTTGCGGTGGCGCCGAACATCTCCTGGATTCGCACCTTCAGCACTGGCGGATCGCTGCCGTAATCCACGGGCAGGCGCGATCCGCTGGGCACCTGCAGGTGGGTGGGCGCCAGCCGGTCCAGGGCCGCCTGCTGGGACCAGGTGAGGCGCGCCGTGAGGGCCTGACGCAGTTGGCCCATTGTCAGGTCCTTCACGCCCCGACAGCCTTGCAAAAAGGGGCCCAGCCAATCCCCCAGTTCGCTGGTCAAGACCGCTGCATCAAAGCCCGGCCAGGGGTCGCTGCCCGTCCACCATCGCCCGGCAAAGGCCGCCCGCTGGACCCAGCGTTTCAGGTCCCGGTTCCAGGGAAGCGCATCCAGACCAACCTGTTGCAACCCCTCCAGCAACGCCTCCAGGACCGCCTCTGGAGGGGGTGACGACCAGGGCCGCTGTGAGAGGACGAGGGCCCCCAGGCGCTGAATGATGGTGGCCTGGACCCGCCGACTTGCGCCATCCCAGCCCACCTCCCGGTGGGTCTCGATACGGCCTTCGAACTGGGCCTCCAGCATGGGGCGTTCATAGGGTGCGGCCAGCAAAATGCGGGCCTCGCGCCGGTCGCCGTCCAAGTGGGCGGCCACCAGAAGCGCCTCGCCGGCCAGGGGATCCCCCAGATCCAGCCAGGCGCCCTTGCCGTTGGCCAATTGGAAACGTCCCGGCCGGTCAGGACGGCCCAAGGCGATGCGCTCGGGGTAGGCCCAGGCAAGGAGCCGGCCGAGGGTGGTGGGCGAGGGAGGTGCGCTTCTGCCGGTGGAGATGTGGAGGTGGGCTTCCAGGTCGGCGGCAACCTTGCGGATAAGCGCCATGGCCCGGGAATCGGAGCGGATACCGTTTTGGCCGGCCGCCGGGGCCTCGTTGAAGAGAGCCACCATGCGCAGGTGGAGATCGGCGCTATAGAGTCCCGACTCGAAACGCAGGGGGTCGCGCTCGCCGAGAAGGGCTGCCAAAAGGCAGCTTGGGCGTGCCAAAAGGCAGCTTGGGCGGCCCAGATCGATCTCACAGGCCTTGAGCACCATATGGGCCAGGCGTGGATGCAGGGGTAGCCCCACCATGTGGCGGCCGTGGGCGGTGATCCGCCCCTTGTCGTCCAGGGCCCCCAGCTGACCGAGGAGGGTACGGGCCTGGGCGAAGGCCCCCGCCGGCGGGGGCTCGAGCCAGGAGAGTTGACCGGGATCGCCGATACCCCAGGCGGCCAGCTCCAATGCCAGGGGGGTCAGATCGGTCACCAGGATCTCCGGCGGATCGAAGGGCAGCAGGCCGGCATGGGTCCCTCGATCCCAGAGGCGCAGGCAGATCCCGGGGCCGGTGCGCCCGGCGCGTCCACGGCGCTGACGGGCCGAGGCCCGGCTGACACGGCGGGTGATCAGACGGCTCATGCCACTCTGGACATCCAGGCGTGGGGAGCGGCAGAAACCGCCGTCCACCACCACCCCAACCCCCTCGATGGTGAGGCTGGTTTCGGCGATGTTGGTGGCCAGGACCACCTTGCGCCGCCCCTTTGGAGGGGGTATCAAGGCCGCGGATTGGGCCTTAGCGGCCAGCTGGCCATAGAGGGGATAGAGGTCGGTATCCGCCGGCAGGCCCTGGGCCAATAGTTTAGCCGTGGCGCGAATCTCCCTCGCCCCGGGCAGGAAGGCCAGCACGCTGCCCGGATGGTCGTCAAGGGCCGCGCGGATGGCGCGCCCCATCCCCACGGCCAGGGGGACGTTGGCCGAAAGGGGGCGGTACTGGGTCTCCACGGGGTGCAGTGCCACCTGGGTGGTGATCACCGGCGGATCTTCCAGGAGGGCGGCCAGGGGATCCACCGCCAGGGTGGCCGACATGACCAACACTCGCAGGTCGGGGTGCAGAACGCCCTGGAGGTCGAGGCAGAGGGCCAGGGCCAGATCGGCCTGGAGGTGGCGCTCGTGAAACTCGTCGAAGATCACGCAGGCCACCCCGCTGAGTTCGGGATCGCGCTGGAGGCGGCGGGTCAGGATCCCCTCTGTGAGCACTTCGATGCGCGTCCGGGGGCCGATGCGGCGCTCCATGCGGATCTGGTAGCCCACCGTGGCGCCGACCCTCTCCCCCAGAAGGTTAGCCATGAAGAAGGCGGCGCTGCGGGCCGCCATGCGGCGGGGCACCAGCACTAGAATACGCCGACCGGCGCACCACTCCGCCGAAAGAAGGGCCAGGGGCACGCGGGTGGTCTTGCCGGCACCTGGCGGGGCGCAAAGGATCACCCGGGACCGCTCAGCCAGGGCGGCCATGAGGTCCGGCAGGGCGGCTGCGATGGGCAGCGGAGGGGGGTTTATCTGTTTAGGAGGGGCCATGGCGGAAAGGATAACGGATTGTGCTTGCCTCTGACAAGGGTTCGCGGCTAAGACAGTTTTTTTGGATATAGGGCGGCCCGCAGCCAGGAAGAAAGAGGCGGAGTATGGTTTGAGAGCGCCGCAATCCACCATCCTGGTTCGAAACCTTTAGGAGAAAGACAGTGGAAGTTTTAAGCGAATGTCTCTGCTTGAATTGCGGACTTATCTATTGCCTGCCGAAGCAGGAGCTGGTTCTGGATCTCTCCAAGGGCTGCGACTACCCGGTGGCCACCAATGTTTTCTGCACCCAGTGCAACGGGGTACTGGGCGTCCTTGACGCAGGCACCTCCTCTGAAGAGGGTCCTGACGAAACAGAGTTGTAGAAACAGTGCAAGTCGGTCCCTGGGCGCGGCATATCATCGGTATCCGTAACGCCGGAAAATAACTGCTGGCGGGATTGGGGATAGGGTGAGGCCATGCCGCTATCAGCTGCGCCAGTATTGCTGAATGGCACCCGCATCCCCATGGAGGGGGTCCTGGGCGGGCAGGGGCACCCGGGCGATGTTGCGGTCCACCCCGGGCCGCTCGCCCTCGGCGCCCGTGCACAGGTCTGGGCGCTGGCCCCTTGGGTAGGCGCCCACCACGGAGAAATCGTCGCTGGCCGAGAGGCATTCATGGGCAACACCGGCGGGCAGGATCAGCAGATCGCCGGGACGCACGCCGATGCATCGCCCCTGGTCGCCGCCCAGGCGCAGACTGGCCTCCCCGGCGACCACCCCCAGGGCCTCATGGGCGGTGCTGTGAAAATGGGCGTAGGCATAGATGCTGCTGACCCAGCAACCACTCCAGCGGTGCTGGTTGAACAGGGCGGCCACCGCCAGGGAGGCATCAAAGGGGGGCAAGCTCAGCCCGCGCGTATAGATCAGGACCGGCAGACGGTCGTTGTTGGGGAAGGTGCCGTCATCTTTTAAAAACAGTGCTTCCGCGTTGACCCGGCTCCGCTTCTGTTCCGGAAACTGCCGCACGTCCATGCTTCCCCCTTCCGGACCAAATTGGTTTCATTAGTCACATCATAGGCCCGCCAATGGCGGCTGACAAGTCCGTAATCCACATTTTAAGGCCCTCGCCCGGCCCGACCGGCCCTTGATCGCGCCGCCCACATACGGTATGCACCAAGATACTTAGAAAAGAGCGAATACCCGTGCAAGCGGAATGTTAAGACGACACCCGATTTTTAGGAAGCTGGAATGATTACTCTGCTCGACTACGGCGCCGGCAATGTCCGCAGCGTCATCAACGCCATCGAAAAACTGGGCCAATCCGTGCGGATTGTCGCCTCAGAGGCGGACATCGACACCGCCGAAAAGCTGATCTTCCCCGGCGTGGGGGCCTTCGGCAGCATGATGGAGATCTTGGAGAAGAAGGGCTATGTGGCCCCCCTCAAACGCTATCTGACGGGCGAGCGGCCCTTCCTGGGTATCTGCCTGGGCTTCCAGGCCCTCTTCGAGGGAAGCGACGAAGCCCAGGGGATCACGGGCCTCGGTGTCCTGCCCGGGAAAGTCGAACACTTCGACACAAACCGCATGGAGGCCCCCCTGGCGGTGCCCCACATGGGCTGGAACGGCATCCGCCCCCGCCAGCCATCCCCCCTTTTCGCAGGGCTGACGGGCAGCGAGAAGTTCTACTTCGTACACAGCTACCACGTCAGTCCCGAGGGGGATGAGGACATCCTGACCCTCACCGACTACGGCTATGCCTTTGCCAGCGGCGCCCAGCGGGGGCGCATCATCGGCACCCAGTTCCACCCCGAGAAAAGCGGTGCTGCGGGACTGCGCCTGCTGGCCAACTTCATCGCCGACGACACCGCGGCGGTGATGCCCGCACAGGGGCCCGCGACCACCCGCCTGGCCAAACGCATCATCGCCTGTCTGGACGTGCGCGCCAACGACCAGGGCGACCTGGTGGTGACCAAGGGGGACCAGTACGACGTGCGCGAGGCGGGCGCCGTGCGCAACATGGGCAAACCGGTGGAACTGGCCGGGCGTTACTACGAGGAGAGCGCCGACGAAATCACTTTTCTCAACATCACTGGCTTCCGCGACTTCCCCCTCAAAGACATGCCCATGCTCAGGGTTCTCATGCACACCTCGCGCAACGTTTTCGTACCCCTCACCATCGGGGGCGGCATCCGCGACTACACCGACAGCACGGGCCAGCACTACTCCGCCCTGGACGTGGCCGCGGCCTATTTCCGCGCCGGTGCGGACAAAATCTCCATCGGCAGCGACGCCGTGGCCATCGTGGAAGCCTATCTGCGCACCGGCACGGCCACCGGCCAGAGCGCCATTGAAACCATCGCCCGGGTCTACGGCAACCAGGCCGTTGTGATATCGGTGGATCCCCGCCGGGTCTATGTGGACAGCCCCGACGCGGTGCCCCACGTGGTCATCCCCACCGAACAGCCGGGCCCCAAGGGCGAGGCCTATTGCTGGTACCAGTGCACCGTCAAGGGCGGCCGGGAAGGCCGTGACCTGGACGCCGTCACCCTGGCCAAGGTGTGCGAGCAGCTCGGCGCCGGGGAGATCTTGCTCAATTGCATCGACCGCGACGGCACCAACGCCGGCTTCGACCTGGAGCTCATCAACGCCGTCAAGACGGCCGTGGGCATCCCGGTAATCGCCTCCAGCGGGGCGGGCTGCGCGGAACACTTCGAGACCGTTTTCGCCCACACCCAGGCCGATGCCGCCCTGGCGGCGGGCATCTTCCACCGCCGCGAGGTGTCGCTGGAAGCGGTGAAAGAGCATCTAAAAAACAGTGTCGAGGTGCGTTGACCCCTAGCACTGTTACGAAGCATGCGTTGGGAGAGGTATGCTCACATCTGACACCTTCGGCACCACCAAAACTAAGATCCCGGTGCAGCGCTATGTGTTGGAAAACACCTCTGGCGTGCGGGTCGAGCTCCTCAGCTACGGCGCCCTCCTGCACCGGTTTATCACCCCCGATGGCGAGGGCCGCCTGGCCGATATCCTTATGGGCGCGCACAACCTGGCGGCCTACGAGGCCAACACAGCCTACTTCGGGGCCATGGTGGGACGCTGCGCCAACCGCATCAGCCATGGCCGCTTCAGCTTAGGCGGGCGGACCTATCAGCTCGTCACCAACATCGGCGAGCATCACCTCCATGGGGGCGACCAAGGCTTCGACAAGGCCGTCTGGGACGTGGTTGCCACGGCGGCGGCCCCCCTGCCCAGCGTGACCTTCCGCCACGTCAGCCCCCATGGGGACCAGGGTTACCCCGGCACTCTGACGGCCGAGGTCACCTATAGCCTGGACGAGACCAACGCCTTGAAGATTGACTGCCGCGCCCACACGGATGCCCATACGATTGTCAACCTCACCAACCATGCCTATTTTAACCTCAGCGGAGATAGCACCACCGCCATCGCCGACCACCTGCTGTGGATCGATGCCGACCGTTTCACCCCCGTCAGCCAGGCCGTGATCCCCACTGGGGAGTTGGCCAGCGTGGCAGAGACGCCCTTCGACTTTCGCACCCCCACGGCCATCGGTGAGCGCATCGACGCCGACCATGAACAGATTCGCCTGGGCGAGGGCTATGATCACAACTATCTCCTCAACCACCCCGGCGACCTTGGGCGGCCCGCGGCCTGGGCCCATCATCCCGGCTCGGGACGGCTGCTCGAGGTATTCACCACCCAGCCGGGGATCCAACTTTACAGCGGCAACCACATCACGGCCGACGTACTTGGCAAGAACGGGCAGGCCAATGGCAGACGCCACGCCTTCTGTTTAGAGACCCAGCATTTCCCCGATGCGCCCAACCATGCCCACTTTCCCGCCATCACCCTGGAACGCGGGGAGACCTATCACCACACGACCATATACAAGGCGGGTAACCGTCAGCTGAAGGTCAAGAAAGGGATGACTGACACAGGCCCTTAAAACCAAAAACCTCCTTTTTCCTCTGCACAGGAACGCCTTTGAACTCGAAACGCTCTCTTTACTGCTCCCTGCTGGTGATGGTTGGCTTCCTTTTGGCTTCCCAGGCGGTGCTGGCCGCACCGCCTCAAACGCCCGCGCCCAAAAATGTCCTGATCCTGCACGCCTATCATCCGGAACTTCCCTGGACCAAAGATATCGGTATGGGCATGGCGGCTGTGTTGGAGACTGCTCCCGTACCACTGCATATCCACAGTGAATATATGGATACCAAGCGAATCTTCGACTCCACCCACCTCGATAACCTCTACACCCTCCTGGCCCACAAGTACGCCCACACAAAGCTGGCTGTGATCCTCACCTCGGACGATCATGCCTACCGCTTCATCAACACCCACGGGGAGGCCCTCTTCCCAGGCGTGCCGGTGGTCTTCTGCGGGGTCAATGATTTTAATCCCCAGGAGATTCGCCCCAGCGGCGGTGTTACCGGGGTCGTGGAGGCCATCGACATGTCGGCCACACTGACCATCGCCCACAGCCTCCACCCCGAGGCCCGCCGCATCATCGCCATCAGCGACCAGACCATGACCGGTAAGGCCAATCGCATCCTGTTTGAAAAAGCTCTGGGCCGTACCCACCTGGCCCTGCCGGCCGAGATCTGGGATGATATAAGTATGACGGCCCTCAAGGAGCGCCTGTCCGGTCTGGGGGAAGACAACCTCCTCTTCTGGCTGCATTTTACCCTGGACGCCGAGGGTAAACTCTTCTCTTTCGAAGAGAGTGCTTCGCAGATATCGGCCGCCAGCAGGGCGCCCCTCTACTCCTTCTGGGATTTTCACCTGGGCCACGGCATCGTGGGCGGCAAGCTGATCAATGGGCGTGCCCAGGGAGATGCTGCCGCCCGTATGGCCTTGAAAATACTTGCCGGAGAAGACCCCGCATCTATTCCAATTCGTTTCGAGAGTCCCAACCGCTACATGTTCGATTACCAGCAGCTTAGACGCTTCAACCTCGCCGCTGCCAACCTGCCCCTCGGCAGCATCCTGCACAATCAGCCGATCGGGCTGACCCCCCGAGGGAGTAAGATGTTGTGGGCCGCGGGGGCGCTCTGCACCATGTTGATGCTCGTCATTCTGGCCCTGCTGGTCAACATTCACCGGCGCAAGCTGGCCGAGATTTCCCTTGCCACCAGCCGGGACCGCTATCAACGCATCTTCAATTCAACAACCGTGTCCCTTTGGGAAGAAGATTTCAGCCCCGCCAAAGCGCTCATTGACCGCCTGAAAGAACAGGGCGTGCAGGATTTCCAAGCCTATTTCAACAGCCATCCTGAGGTGGTGGCAACGGTGAGCCGAAATATCATCATTCGGGATGTTAACGAGAGAACCCTTGCGCTCTATGGCGCCAGAGACAAGGAAGAGCTGCTGGGCTCCCTGGATAAGATCATCACCCCCGAAACCCTGCCCATGATGGCCCGCCAGTTGGTGGCCATGGCCGCCGGTCAGCGCAGCTTCGAAGTTGAGGGGATCAACCGCAAGCTCAATGGGGAATTGATCCACATCCACCTGAGCGTCAACCTGCAGGAGGGTGAACGACCCTTCGAGTCGGTGCTGGTGAGCATCATGGACATCAGCGACCGCAAACGCTCCGAGCAGGCCCTCGTGGAATCCGAGAGTCGTTTCCGGGGTGCCTTTAATAATGTCGCCGCTGGCACGGCCCTGATTTCCCTGGATGGCCGCTTCAATCGGGTCAACCCGACCCTTTGCAAGCTTCTGGGCATCCCCGCCGACACCCTGCGGAACACCCCCTGGGAATCCTATCTGGCGGCGGAGGACCTCGCCAGCCACCGGGAAGCCCTCGACAGTCTCTACGCGGGGAAAACAAACACCCTTCAAATGGAGCTGCGCCTCTGTCCAGCGGAAGGGGAAGGCCTCTGGGTGCTCATGACCGCTTCCCTGGTGAGAGCTGCGAACCAGACCCCCCTCCACCTCATCTGCCAGATGCAGGACATCCACCAGCGCAAACAGACCGAGCGGGATCTGCGCACCAGCGAGGAGCGGTATCGCCAGTTCTACGATGACGATCCGTCGGGTGTCTACATCGCCGAACCGGGCGGCCGCATCCTCACCTGCAACCCAGCCTTCATGCGGATCTTCGGGTTTCGCTCCACCGAACACGCCCTCGTCACCAATCTGGCCGCCCTCTATCCCTCGCGTGACAATCGCCAGGCCTTTTTGAAGCAATTGATTGCGGAGAAACGACTGGAAAACTACGCCGTCGAGATGCAGCGCCTGGACGGTCAGCCAGTCCACGTACGCATCAACGCCATCGGTATCTTCGATGAATCCGGGCAACTCACCGGCATCCGCGGCTATCTGGTGGACATGACCCGTCAGCAGAACCTGGAGAAGCAATTGCTCCACGCCCAGAAGATGGAGGCGGTCGGTACCATGGCGGGGGGCGTGGCCCACGACTTCAACAACCTCCTCATGGGCATCCTGGGCAACGCCTCTCTGTTGCGCATGGACCTGCCTCCCGACCACCCCAACCAGGAACGCCTGGAGATCATTGAAACCCATGTGAGGAGCGGCTCCGATCTGACCCGCCAGCTGCTGGGCTTTGCCAAAGGCGGCAAGTACGAAGTGGTCCCCACCAACCTCAACCACCTCATCAGAGACAACGCCCGGATGTTTGGGCGCACCCGCAAAGAGGTGCGCATCGAGACCCGCTTCGCCGATACCCTGGGAACCGTTGAGGTGGACCGCAGCCAGATGGACCAGGTCTTCTACAATCTCTACCTCAACGCCTGGCAGGCCATGGATAAGGGCGGCCGCTTGACCATCACCACCCGCAATGTCACCCTCACCACCACCGAAGTGAGCGCCCATGAGATCCCCCCGGGGGACTATATCCACGTCAGCGTGGCCGATACAGGAGCGGGGATCCCAACCGAAAACCTTGCGCGCATCTTCGACCCCTTCTTCACCACAAAAACCCTGAGTCGCGGCACCGGACTGGGTCTGGCTTCGGTGTATGGCATCATCAAGAACCACCAGGGGATGATCGATGTGGAGAGTAACCCGGGCCGGGGCACCTGTTTCCACATCCATTTGCCCAGGGTGGCCAGTAAGGAGGAGGGGCAGATCGAACCCGCCTCAACGGATAGCTTCCTGAGAGGCCGGGAAACCTTGCTCCTGGTGGATGACGAGCCCCTGGTGATCCAGGCCACCGAGGCCATGCTGACCCGCCTGGGGTATACCCTCCTGACCGCGGAGAGCGGCCGGGCGGCCCTGGCCATGTTTGAAACGGAGCACGGACGCATCGACCTGGTCATCCTGGATATGATCATGCCCGATATGAGCGGCAGCGACACCTTCGACGGCCTCCGTGCCATCGACCCCGGGGTCAAGGTACTCCTCAGCAGCGGTTACTCCCGCTCGGGTCAGGCGGAGGCGATTCTGGAACGGGGGGGCAAGGGCTTCATCCCCAAACCCTTCGACATGGCCGCCATCTCCCGCAAAATCAGAGAACTATTGGATGAGGCGCCGGCCTGAGGAAGTGTGGCTGGAGAAAAGAAGCCGGGGGTCAGTAGGCCCGGCCGAAGAGGCAAAAACGCACATATTTTCGTTCAGCGATTTTAAAATCCGCTTCGGTGTAATGGTTCAGATTCTCCGGTTGGCGAAACATCTCTTTGCAGATGCGAATCAGACGTTTGGTTCCCTGGTTGCGTTCCGGTTGCTTCTCCATGGCGCCTCCTGCGTCAGTTGAACAAGCTGGATGCAGCGGGCAGTGGCGTACTGGGGTGGGCGGGGTACGCGCCTGCCAGCTTACGAATCTCTGGGGGATGGGAGAGCCGTGGCCCTGTTGCCGCCGTCTATTGATCCGACCCGACCAGGCTCCGGTTCAATGCTTCGCAAAATTAAGGCCAGTTTTTCTTGCATCGAAAAAAACCCCACCGAGCTTCAGACCAGACGGTTTCAGAAAAAATCAGGCCACTCAAACTGTCGCCGACATTGGCGAATAGATTTCCCATTTGATGAGAAAAATGCTTCTCGAATACCCAGTTTGGGATGGCGCCCAACCACCTTCAGAGCAATCGCCCCGAGGCGTGTGATGACTAGAACCAGCCAG
Organism: Desulfobacteraceae bacterium; assembly: GCA_050291585.1. Lineage (GTDB taxonomy): Bacteria > Desulfobacterota > Desulfobacteria > Desulfobacterales > Desulfosarcinaceae > JASJCL01. The sequence goes on along the minus strand of JBNKKA010000027.1, from coordinate 1,010 downwards.
GATCGCTGTTTTCGCAAGCCCGGCCTGTCAGGATGGCGCTTGGGCAGGCATACTCAGGGTGAAAATGAGACTGTACCGGAGGGTCAGACGAAAACCGAGCTGCCGGAAAAGATCATTCCGCTGCTTTGAGGACGTACCCCACCCCACGAATAGTGTGGATTAATTTGAGTTCGGCCGGGCGATCGATCTTGTCGCGCAGGTAGCAGATTTTGGACTCGACCACGTTGGTGCCGGGATTGAAGTTGTAATCCCAAACATTCTCCATAATCATGGTTTTGCTGACGATGCGACCCGCATTGCGCATGAGGTACTCGAGCAGTGAAAACTCAAGAGGCTGCAGCTGGATCGCCTGGTCAGCGCGAGACACCTCGCGGGTGTGGATATTGAGGCGCAGATCGGCGACCGTCAGCTCCGGCTGAGGCACGGCCATGGAGCTGCGCCGCACCAGGGCCTGGACCCGCGCCAAGAGTTCCGTAAAGGCAAAGGGCTTGGTCAGGTAATCATCTCCCCCGCCGATGAGGCCCTCCACGCGTTCATCCACCGAACGCTTGGCGCTGAGGATAAGAATCGGCGTGGCCACCCCCTGATTGCGGATCTCGCGGATGATGGAGAGGCCGTCCATGCCGGGCAGCATCCAATCGACGACGGCAACATCATAGGTCTCGGTTACCAGATAATGCAGGCCGTCTTCACCATCGAGGGCATGATCAACGACAAAGCCAGCTTCGCTCAACCCGGTCTTTACGAAGCGGGCGATTTTGCGGTCATCTTCGATGAGCAGGAGTCGCATCTGGGTTCCACCTTTTTGGGTGTCCACCTACAGGCACTGGCGGGCGCCACTTTCACGGAGCCACGCAGGCAGCCCTCAGGCCAACGGCCAATGTAAAGGCTACCAGTGTAAAATTAGCCCACGCTTATGACAAGATTATACGTTAATAATGTTGGCAAGCCAAGGTGCCGGCGCTGCACCTGAGGCGGTGCAGCGCCGGCGGAAGAAAGGCGGCACCAGG